>NZ_JBHVJT010000054.1:24940-56291 GCF_042798815.1 Kitasatospora sp. NPDC057738
GCGCGGGACCCGTGGGTCCCGCGCCGGCCCCGTCGGGTCGGCCGGTCAGGTCACTGACCGCTGTTGCGGCCCGCCCGCTGGAAGTAGACCCCGGCCAGCAGGGCCAGCAGGACGAAGACCCCTGTGGAGACGGCGGCGACGGCGTTCAGCCCGCTGACGAACGCCGCGTGCGCCGTCTTCAGCAGCGCCGCGGAGGCGTCGGCCCCGAGCTGCGCGGCCTCGGCGGCGGCGCCGGCGACGGTCTCCCGGGCGCGGTCGGAACCGACGCCGTTCATCTCGCTGCTGTAGACCGCGGAGCCGATCGTGCCGAGGACGGCCAGACCGAGCGCACCGCCGAGGTAGTTCGCGGTCTCCGCCATCGAGGCGGCCGAACCCGCGCGCTCCGGCGGCACCGAGCCGACCACCAGACCGATGCCGAGCGCGAACATCGGACCGGCGCCCAGACCGATGACCGCGGTGCCGAGCACGATCGGCCAGGGGCCGTGCTCACCGTTCACCAGGATCAGCACCGCCGCGCCGATCGCGGAGAGGAACATGCCGCCGACGATCGCGGTCCGCGGCGTGATCGAACGGATCAGGGCCGGCGTGGACATCGTCCCGACCGCCATGCACAGGCCCATCGGGACGAACCAGAGCGCCGAGGCCAGCGGGGAGTAGCCGAGCACCGTCTGCAGCAGCTGGGTGACGTTGAGGGCGGTGCCCGCGAGGATCATCCCGGCCAGCGCGAGCGCGGTCAGCATGACCGTGAACGAGCTGTTGGCGAAGAGCCGCAGGTCGAGCAGCGGGTCCTCGCCCTTCAGCTGACGGCGCACGAACACGGTGCCGAACAGCAGGCCCACGACCAGCGCCGCCACACCGGTGACGGTGCTCGCGGTGCCCAGCGTGAGGACCTTGATCGCGTACACCACCGGGAGGATCCCCAGCAGCGAGAGCACGACGCTGGTGAGGTCCAGGCGGCGGGACTGCTCGGGGCGGAACTCCGGGAGCAGGATCGGCCCGGCGATCAGCACCACGGCCGCGACCGGGACGGCCAGCAGGAACACCGCGCCCCACCAGAACGGCGCGAGCAGCACGCCGCCGAGCACGGGCCCGAGGGCGGCACCCGTGAAGGTGCAGGTGGCCCAGATCGAGATGGCCTTCCCGCGCTGCTTGTCGTCACGGAAGATGTTGGTGATCAGGGCGAGGGTCGAGGGCATCAGCGTGGCGCCCGCGATGCCCTGCACGCCGCGCGCCGTGATCAGCATGATCGGGCTGGTCGCCCAGGCGCAGGCCAGCGAGGCCAGGGCGAACACCGCCATGCCCGCCATGAGGAGTCGGCGGCGCCCGATCCGGTCGCCGATGGTCCCCATGGTGATCACCAGACCGGCGACCATGAATCCGTAGGCATCGGTGATCCACAACTGCTGGACACTGCTGGCACCCAGGTCGGCGGTGAGCTTGGGCAGCGCCAGGAACAGGACGTTCGCATCCAGCGCGACCAGCAGGGTCGGCAGGGCGAGAACCGCCAGTGCCAGCCAGGGCCGCGCGCTCGTGCGAGGGAGGTCGGTTTCCGCTGTAGTGACGGACATGGCCGTGATGCGTCCTTTCGATCATTTCGGAATGTCGCTCACTACGTTGTCGAAGCAGCGGGCCGATTCTTGCGCCGGTTCGCGGAACTTTTTTGAGAAGACTTCCGCGACGCCCGGCGGATCCACGGTCTTCGCTGGTCAGACGCGTGGAGCCGATGGTGATCGACACCATCGGCTCCACGTGAGGACACTTGTTCGAATGTTCTCGGACACCTGGGGTCCGTCGGGAGCGTCAGGGTGCTCCGGCCGGCGCTCCGGCCTGCGGTCCACGGGTCGCCTGCGGGACGGACGCGGGATCAGTGGTGGTACTCACCGCAGTTGACGTCGAGGCAGTGGCCCGTGACGGCGCGCGCCAGGTCCGAGGCGAGGAAGAGCACCGCGTCGGCGGTCTCCTCCGGGGTCTGCAGGCGGCGCAGGTCCATGTCGGCGGCCACCTCCTGGTAGCCCTCCTCCAACGACAGGCCGCGCATGGCCGCGAGTTCGCCGATGAACCCCTTCACCTTGTCGGTCCACATCGGCCCGGGCGCCACGGTGTTCACCCGGATGCCCTCCGGGCCCAGCTCGGTGGCGAGCATCTGGGCCGCCGCGAGCAGGCCCGACTTGGCGATCTTGTAGGCCCCGCAGGCACGCTTGGAGTGCCGCAGGACGGACGAGTTGACCATGACGATCGATCCGCGGCTGTCCCTCAGCGCCGGGGTGAACAGCTTCGACAGCCGCAGCGCCGCGTAGACGGTCACCTCCATGCCGAGGCGCACGTCGTCCAGGTCGGTGTCGTGGAGTTCCGTGTGCGGCGGCTCCACGAGCGCGTTGTTGATCAGGGTGTCGACCCGGCCGAACGCGTCGAGCGCGGCGGCGACGAGTGCGCCGGCGGCATCCGGATCGGTGATGTCGGTGGGAACCGCCAGCGCGCGGCGACCGGTCTCCTCGACGGCCTTGGCCACCTCGTCGAGGTAGGACGCGGTGCGCGCCACGAGTACGACGTCGGCTCCCGCCTCGGCGCACCGCACGGCGAGCGTCCGGCCGAGACCGGATCCCACGCCCGACACGACGACGACCTTGTCTCGGAGCAACTCCGGAACCTTCATGTGTTCGTCCTCTCGATGCACAGCACACGGACTGGCGAGGGCGCGGGGCGGAGCCCGGGGGCCGTGAGGCCCCCGGGCGGCCGGGTCAGGCGGAAGCGCCCTCGCTGAAGACGATCGGACGGACCTCGATGCCGAGGCCCTCGACCGCGGCATCCGGGATCATCGCGGCGACCTCGTGGGCGCGCGCCAGGTCCGCGACCTCGATGATGTAGGTGCCGCCCACGTATTCCTTGGCCTCGGCGTACGGGCCGTCGGTCACCGCGGGAACGCCGCCGCGAACGCGAACCACGGAGCTCTGGTCCGGGCCGGCCAGAGCGAGGGTCCCGACGAACTCACCGGTGGCCTTGATCTTCTCCATGAACGCACCGTGGCCCTGGAAGACCGCGTTGCGCTCCTCCTCCGGCAGCGCGGCGAGGACATCGGCGTTCGGGTACATCATGATCAGGTACTTCATGGTTCCGCTCCTTGCGACGTGAGGCGCCCGGTGGGGCCTTCACTCCTAAGTCGGCGCTGATCCGCCGATCTCGACATCTGGCGACATCCTCGCGAAAAACTTTTTTCCGCACCAGCGGAACCCGGTACCGGCCGGCTCACGGAGCGGGCACGCCGAAGGCCGAGGGCGGTACCGGACGGCGGGCCGCGCGCAGCACGCGCAGCAGCGTCCGAGGGTGCATCAGGGACTGTGGGGAGGCCACGAGTCCGGCGATCCGCACCAGCGCGTCGGTCACCCGGGGGTCGTGCACCGCAGCCCGCTGGGCCAGCGCGGCGTACCGGTTGACCAGGGCGGTCTGGAGGTTCCGCTTGCCCTTGACGCCCCGGTAGCCCAGGTCGGTCACCGCGGCGAACGACCACGGGGAGCGGATCTCGCGGGCGATGTCCCGGAAGTACGCCTGGGGCGTGGGAAGCCGCCGCCCGGCGGCGTGCCGGCGCAGCACCAGCGCCTGCAGGGCGGCCGAGGTCATGCCCTGGGCGTAGGCGGGGTTGAAGCTGCAGATCGCGTCGCCCATCACCAGCAGTCCGGCCGGAAAGCGCTCCAGCCGGTGGAAGTCCCGGCGGACGCTGGCCGGAAAACGGAAGCGCAGCGGTTCGTCCAGGGGTTCGGCGTCGCGGATCGCCTCGTAGATCTCGGGGACGGGCAGCGACCGGACGAAGGCGTGGAACCCTTCCGGGTCGGTGGGCGGGTGGTCGCCCAGGAGCCCGGTCACCGACAGCTCCACCTGGTTGTCCTCGCCGGGCACCCGGTAGAAGAACGCTCCGCGCGGGTGCGAGGGCGTGGCGGCCGGGATGATGGCGATGTCACTGTCGAACGGGTCCTTCTCCAGGCGGTAGTGGCGGGTGGTGTACGCCAGGTCGATCTCGATCCGCTCCTCCGGCGGCGCCTGGTACCCGAGGTCGGCCAGCCACCGCGGGGTCCGCGAGCCGCGGCCGGTGGTGTCGACGACCAGGTGCGCGGAGAGCGTCCGCTCCTCGGCCCCGGGGGTGCGTGCCTGCACCCTGACCCCGGTGACCCGGTGTCCGGAGGCGTCCGTCACCGGGGCGACGATGTCGTGCTCCTCCAGGAACGACACCTCCGGCAGCGCCCGCACCCGCTCGCGCAGGTGGTGTTCGAGCACCGGCCGGGTGGCGGGCACGGACGGCAGGCCGGTGCGGGCGGGGCTCAGCCGCAGCCCGTTGAAGTACCACTGGATGTCGTTGCTGAAGTCCCCGGGCCGCACCCCCGCCGCGATCAACTCGTCGGTGAGGCCCGGGAACAGCGACTCCATGATCTGGTGGCCGCGGGCGACCAGCCCGTGGGCGTGGTTGCCGTGCGGGACGCCGCGGCGCGGGCCGCGGACCCCGAGGATCTTGTCGCGTTCGACGATGACGACCCTCGGGTAGGACTCGGAGAGCACCCTGGCCGCCAGCAGGCCCGCAATGCTTCCGCCGAGAACCACGGCACATTCGTCGGTACGGGTGGCCATGAAGGTCCCCTCTCTCGGATTTCCGGACGGGTGACGGAGGGTCAGTTCCCGGGCTGCGAACGGAACTGGCCGGGCGCGCGGCCCTCCCCGGCCGGGCCTCGGTAGGCCTGGGCGAGGTCGAGCCAGGCGTCGGCGTCCTTGCCCTCGGCCGTCAGGGCCAGGTCGTCGCGGTGCCGGCGCCGGGTCACCAGCAGGCAGAAGTCGACGGCGGGGCCGCTGACGCGCTGCTCCGCGTCGGCGGGGCCGAACTCCCACCGGGCTCCCGACGGGGCGGTGATCTCGAAGCGGAACTCGGCCTCGGGCGGCGTGAGCCCGCGCGCCTGGTACCCGAAGTCCCAGGTGCGGACCGCGAATTCGACCAGGTAGCGGAGCCGGTCGGTGTGCTCGCGGTGCACTCCGAGCGTGTCGGCGATGTCCTGGCCGTGGCCGAACAGCTCCATCATGCCGGCCGCGGCCAGCACGGGCGCCGGCAGCGGGCGGACCAGCCACGGCACCGGTTGGCCGGCCGGGACGGCCGCCAGGGCCTGCTCGGCGGTCCGGCGCTCGGCGTTCCACCGCTCCAGCAGGAGCTGCGGCGTACCGGACGCCAGGTAGGGCTTGAGGGACTGCTGCACCGCGCCGTCGAAGTCCTGCCCGATGCCGGCGGCCATCGCCTTGAACGCCTCGGGGTCGCCCGCGGCCATTCCCGCGATCTTGAAGGTGGCCGCGAGGTGGGCGATCTGGTGGGCGACGGTCCAGCCGGGCGCGGGCGTGGGCCGCTTCCAGTCGGCGTCCGCCAGGTTCGCCACCAGGGCTTCGACGGCGTCGCCGTCCGCCGCCAGTGCGGATATCACGTCCTGCGAGTCGGGCATGCCTGTTCCTTCCGTAGGGGGGATCCGGATGCCGACGCCGTCTCGACGCACGCTGCGGGGCGTCGGATCGGGGGCCAGCCCAGTATCGGCCGGGCGCGGATCTGCGGGCTTCTCTGCTCGTGCTGAGCGCTCGGCCCGCTCCGCGGCGCTCCCCTCCCCTTGCCTGTCCGTACCCCCGTGCGTCCGCTCCTGCGGCGGAACACGGCAGGCCGGGCGGACGAAAAGGGTGGTGGGTGGGCGGGCCGTGGTGTTCCGGTCTTTCTTTTTTTCGTCTTCTTTGTTCTTCGTCTTTTGCGCGAGACAATGGCTGGTTGGCCAGCGGGTTGTTTTGTTTTTCTCCCGGCCTGCGTGCTCCCGGTCGGTCGGTCGGTCAGTCGGTCAGTCAGCCGGTCGTTTCAGTCGGTCAGTCAGCCGGTTCGGTCGGTCGGTCGGTTCAGTCGGTCACCGGCTCCAGGCCGACCAGGGCGAGCCGGTGCCGGCGGCTGATGTACCAGGCGGCCGCGCCGCACAGCAGGGCGAGGACGGAGACCGCCACCAGGACGGCGGAGGGCGAGGACACCAGGCTCGCCAGCAGCAGCGGCCCCATCAGGCCGCCCAGCCGGTTGAACAGGGAGACCCACCCGGTGGTCCGGCCGCGCCGTTCCGGATCCGCCAGGTCGGCCGCGATCGGGAGGAAGATCGCGGCCATCGAGTTCACCGAGAACAGGGCCGCCACCAGCGCGCCCGCGGCGATCCAGCCCACCTCGGCCACCGCGCCGCTGGCCGTGAGCGCCAGCAGCAGCACCGCGGTGACGGTGGCCAGGCCCGCCGCCATGGAGGTCGGTCCGAAGCGGCGGTAGCCCAGCATCAGCAGCAGGGCGCACGGGATCATCACGATCGCCGCGATGGTGAGCATCAGGTTCGCGGTGTGCACCGGTACGCCGCCGATCCGGGCCAGGCTCGGCACCCAGGTGGTGAGGCCGAAGGTGAGCAGTCCGATCAGGGTGGCGAAGGCGCGCTGGAGGCCGTGGGTGAGGGCCCGTGAGGACCTGGGCAGGTGCTGGACGGCCGACGGCGCGCCCGCGGCCACCGGGGCGGGGGCCGAGGTGCGGTTGGGGACGAAGGGGGTGAGGAGGGCCAGCACGGCACCGGTGGGGGCGCCGATCAGCCACAGGATCCGCCAGCCGAACACCGGTTCCAGCCACAGCGCCGAGCCGGCGGCGACCAGGTAGCCGACCGCGGTGGCGACGACGGAGAGTGCCACCACCACCGATCCGCGGACCTTTCCGCCGACGGTCTCGGTGAGCAGGGTGATCAGCAGCGGGGCGAGGCCGCCGACCGCCACGCCCATCAGGGCGCACATCACCAGGTTGCCCTCGAAGGTGGGCATCGAGCCGCACATGCTGGTGGCGGTGAACCCGAGGGTGGCGATCAGGTAGGAACTGCGGCGGCCGATCCGGTCGGTGAGCACGCCGAACAGCAGCGCCCCGGTCGCCGTCCCGGTCAGTCCGCAGACCGCCAGCAGGGAGGCCGCGCGGGGATCGAGCCCGTACTCGGCCCGCATGCCGGGGATGACGAAGCCCAGGGTGGAGGTCTTGCTGATGTCGATGGTGAGGGCGGCCGTACCGATGAGAAGGATCAGCAGCCGGCCGCGCCGCCCCGTCCCGGAGTCGGCCTCGACGGATTTCGGCCGCCCGCGCAGGGCGGCGCCGACCACCACGATCAGCAGTCCGGCGAGGGCGGTGAACATCTCCGGCATCTCCGACAGGGCCATGCCGTGCAGCTTCCGGCCGTCGTCGGCCGACATGTGGTCCATCGGCATCGCGGGATCCATCGCGAAGGAGTGCCGGAAGGCCACTGCGGAGGAGACCAGCACGATCAGGCTGCCCAAGGAGAGGAGCAATGTGGCGCCGGTGATCCGGCCGGGGCGTGTGGTGGTGGACAAGAGCGACCTCCGTCGAGCGCTGGTGTGGTGGTCGCGCGACCGGGCGTCGACATTTCTCCTCCGGCCGTCGGCCGCCCCTGGAATGTCGCGCTGAGTGACTGGAAAGCTATGCCCGGCGCCGCGCGGGCCGCTTCTCGCATTGTGCGGGGATCGGAGGGTTGTGGGCGCGAACGTACCTGACATAAGGGCGTTTTGCTTGACTGAGGGAATGAGTCCGCGTCGCACGGATCCCGGTGCCCGTCCGGCACTGGTGGACATCGCCGCCCGGTTGCTGGCGGAGGAAGGGCCGCAGGCGCTGTCCGCCCGCCGCATCGCGAGCGAGAGCGGCACCTCCACCATGGCCCTGTACACCCACTTCAACGGAATGCGCGGGCTGGTGCGCGCCATGGTTCATGAAGGGTTCACCCGGCTCCAGCACTACTTCACCCTGGTGGAGTTCAGTGACGACCCGGTGAGCGACCTGGCGTTGCTGGGTCGTGCGTACCGGTGCAATGCGCTGGCCAACCCCCACCTGTACGCGGTGATGTTCGGGGGCTCCTCGCTGGCCGGGTTCTCGCTGGGCGAGGAGGACCGGCAATACGGCCGTTACACTCTGGCCGGCGTGGCCGAGTGCGCCGCCCGCTGCATCGAGGCGGGCCGGTTCCGCTCGGAGGACGCCGAGCTGGTGGCGCATCAGATGTGGTCCGCGGTGCACGGTTTGGTGGTCCTGGAGCTCGGCGAATACCTGACCGAGCCGTGCGACGCCGATCGGCTGCTGGAGGCGCAGCTGGTGGGGCTGATGGTCGCGGCCGGCGACATCCTGGAAGCCGCGGTCGCATCGGTGGCGGCCTCCGTGGAGCGACTGTGGGAGGAGGTGGACCCGGCGACGACCGATTCGGACTGACGGCGGGGCCGGCGCGATCCGCGGTGAATTCCCGAACGATTCCGCTCCGACGCCGGACCGGCGCAGCCGTCACACGAGTACTCCTGAATCACATCCGTCCCGTCCGTGACATCCGTATGCCCCCCTCCGGCGCATCTCGTCAATTGCTTCAATAGTTCAAACACATACCGGCCGGTATTCCACCCCTCGGCTTTGCCAAATCAACGCGCGAGGAAGTCGTTGAACTTGTCATGTCCGCCTGCTACGGTCATCAGTCGTTATCACGGTGCCACGGTGTGTCACCGTCGCTTAACAGAAGGGAGCGGGTAAACCTCGCGCGCTCCGGTATTTCAGGCCGCCCGCCCCCCTCGGCCGCGTTCCAGGACGCAATACCGGAGCGGAGTTTCCGTCGTCCACCGGTACTGCGAGAACCTGGAGTCATTGTGAAGCCCGCAATCGAAGAGGCCGTGGCCCGAGCCATCGAGGTCATGCACGAGAACATCGGCGAAATACTGACCATAGACGACATGGCACAGGCGGCCGTCTACAGCAAATTCCACTTCTCCCGGGAATTCCAGCGGGTGACCGGGGTCTCACCGAGACGCTTCCTGTCCGCCATCCGCATCGAGGCCGCCAAACGTCTGCTCATCGAGACGGACCTCAGCGTGACCGAGATCAGCCACCGCGTCGGCTACAACAGCGTCGGCACCTTCAGCTCACGGTTCGCCAGCAGCGTCGGCACGTCGCCCACGATGTTCCGCCAGTTACGCGGCTTCACCACGAGCATCGAACTCGAACGGCGGCGCTGGGCCCGGCCCACGGATCTCGCCACCGTCCGCGGCGAGATCCGGGCTCCCGTCGCCGACGGCCTCGGCCGCGTCTTCGTCGGGCTCTTCCGCACCCGCATCCCGGAGGGCCGGCCGGCCGCCTGTACCGTCCTCCCCCGCCCCGGCGCCTTCCTCCTCGAACACGTGCCGCCCGGGACCTGGTACCTCCTCGCCCACTCCGTCCCCGCCTCCTTCGACGAAGTCCTCACCGGCGAGGTCTCCGTCGGCTCCGTCGGCCCCGTCGAGATCAGGGCGAACGTCCCGCCGAAGCCGCTCGAACTGCGCCTGCGGCCCGTGCACGCCCTCGACCCGCCCGTCCTGCTCGCACTGCTGGACGTCCGGGCGGCGGCCCTCGCCAGGAACGAAAGGCTCTCCGAGGCGGGTTGAGCCGGCGCCGGGGAGCCGGCCGCACGGCCCGGGGGCGGGGCTCCGGGCCCACGGGGGCGACGGCCGGCACGGGACGGGGGACGACGGCGGGTGCGGCACGGGGGACGACGGCCGACGCGCCACGGGCTCCCCGGACATGACGAAGGGGCGGCGGCCGGCTCACGCCGGCCACCGCCCCCCGGGAGGAGAAATCAGGCCCGTCGCCTCACGGCGATGACCGCCGCACCCACCACGCACGCGACGGCGGCGGTGACGTAGGCGAGGTGGTACCCGGCGAGCTGGTCGGCGCTGGTCCCCGCGACCAGGACCATCACCGCCACGCCCGCGCTGGCGCCGATCTGCTGCGTCACCACGTTCACCGCGCCGGCGACGGCCTGCTGCTGCTCCGGGACGCCGGAGAGGCCTGCGGACGTCATCGAGGGGAAGTTCAGCCCCTGGCCGATGCCGCTGACCACCAGACCGGGCAGTACGTGCAGCACGTAGTTGCCGTCCTGCGGCGTGCCCAGCCACAGGCCGGTGCCCACGCCGATCAGGACGAGGCCGACGGCCATCAGCGTCCGCGGGGAGTACGTGGCCAGCAGGCGCCCGGTGGCGAAGTTGGCGGTGAGGAACACGGCCAGGGACATCGGCACCAGGGCGATGCCGGACTCGAAGGGCGAGTAGTGCAGCATCCCCTGCAGGTACAGGGGCGCGAAGAACAGCATCCCGACCGAGCCCATGTACTGGAGGAACGCGGCCAGGCTCGCCTCCCGCACCGAGCCGATCCGGAGGAGGCCGAGCGGAAGCACCGGGTCGGCGGTGCGGTGCTCGCGCACCACGAACAGCACCAGGGAGAGCACCGCGCCGCCTAGCACGATCCACGCCGTGGCGCCGCTGCTGCTCACACCGACGACGAGCAGGGTGAGGCCGAGCGTGCCCGTGATCGCCCCGGGCAGGTCCAGCCGACCGCGGTGCCCGACGCCGCCGGGCAGTCCGATGCGCGTCGCGCCCAGCACGCCGAGACCCACCAGCACCGAGAACCACAGCACCGAGCGCCAGCCGAAGAACTCGGTCAGGACGCCGCCCAGCAGCACCCCGCCGCTGAAGCTCGCGGCGCCGACGGCCGCGTACACCCCGAAGGCCCGGTTGCGCGCCGGACCGGCCGGGAAGGTGTCGGTGAGCAGGGCCAGCGCGGCCGGCCCCGACAGGGCGGCGCCGATGCCCTGGACCGCTCTCGCGCCCAGCAGCGTCACGGTGTTGGGGGCCACCGCCCCGACCAGCGCGGAGACGGTGAACAGGGCGACGCCTGCCTCGAACACCCGCCGCCGCCCGATCACGTCGGCCAGTCGGCCGCCCACCAGCAGGAAGCCGGCGAACGTGACGGCGTAGGCGGTCATCACCCACTGGAGCGTGCTCTCGTCCAGGTGGAAGCGCTCCCCCACCGAGGGCAGCGCAGCGTTGAGCACTCCGAGGCCGCTCACGTCCAGGGCCAGCGCCCCGGCCAGGACGCCGAGTGCGAGTCCCGGCCGGCGGACCGGTGAGGCCGCGGCGCCGGTGGTGTCGCCGGTGGTGTCAGTGGTGTCGGTCATGCGGGCCTGCCGTGGAAGTCGCGGCCGGTGAGTGCCCGCCCGAGGTGGTCGCTGCGTCCGGGTAAGGAGCTGTTGGCATCGGCTGACGCCCTATCAAATTTGTCAACTGCCATGCGGACAGCTTGCATTGGTCGATCGTCCGCTGTCCACTCCGCCCCGCGCCCGCAGATGGAACTGAACGGTACCGTCCGAGGAGATCGAATCGGACACTTTGGCGATCAAATCTCGCCAGCGCTTCAACCGGCCCGCAAAGTGCGCAATCCTGGAGTCGCCGGACTCTCCGCACTCAAGGGCGGACGAAAGAAAGCGGCACTGCGAAATCCCGGCAGCGAGATTGCACGACAGATCCACCGGCAGGGCCGCACGGGGGCGGCGAGAATTCCACAGTGAGCCGCTGAATCGCGACCACCCGCGTCACCTCGAAGTTTGCCGTCGTCACCATGCACGACCACACCGCTCGGCCGGAGCTTCGGGCAGCCCTTCCCCCCTCCCCGCGCGAGGAGCAGTGGTGCCCGGTCGCACGTCCATGCATGTCATGTACAGGCCGGATCCAGCATTCGCAGTCGAACTGCCTTGATACGGAATACCTGACGAGCCCCCCTTGTGAACGATCGGTTGTGAAGCTCCACCCGCCCATTTCACCAGCCCTGCTGAGGGAGTCGCCATGCCCCAAGAGCGCGCAGCGCGAGACATATCCGCCGTCACGGACTTCCTGCTATCCCGTTTTGCCGAGCTGTTGGACCTGTCCGCGAACTCGGTGGACCGGTGGGCGCCGATGCACCGCTACGGATTGGACTCGCTGAAGTCGGTGAACCTCGCGGCCGCCCTGTCCGAGTTCCTCGGCTGGCAGGTTCCCGCCACCTGGATGTGGCAGTACCCGACCGTCGACGGCCTGGCCCGGGCACTCGTCGAGGGCCCGCGTGCCGCGGAACCCGCCCCGACCACCCGGCGCCGCACGCCCTCGCACGAGCCCGTCGCGGTCGTGGGCATCGGCTGCCGGTTCCCCGGAGGCCCGGACCCGTCCGCGTTCTGGCGGCTGCTGGTCGAGGGCGGCGACGCCGTCGGACCGGTGCCGGGCGCCCGCCGCGAGCTGCTGAACGACCGGGTGCGCTGGGGCGGATTCATCGACGGCATCGACCGCTTCGACCCGCTGTTCTTCGGCATCTCGCCCCGCGAGGCCGTCCAGATGGACCCGCAGCAGCGCCTGATCCTGGAACTGTCCTGGGAGGCGCTGGAGGACGCCGGCATCGCGCCGCACAGCCTGGTCGGCAGTGACACCGGCGTGTTCATGGCCTCCTGTTGGGGCGACTACGCCGCCCTGGCGCACTACCGCGGCCCCGACAGCCAGATCACCCCGCACACCGCGACCGGCATGCACGACGGCATCATCGCCAACCGCGTCTCCTACATCCTCGGCCTGCAGGGCCCCAGCATGGCCATCGACTCCGCCTGCGCGGGCTCGCTGATCTCGGTGCACGTGGGCTGCCAGTCGATCCAGCTGGGCGAGAGCGACCTGGTGCTCGCCGGTGGCGTGAACCTGAGCTTCGTCTCCGACTACTACACCGCCATGGACGCGATGGGCGCGCTCGCCCCGGACGGCCGCTGCAAGTCCTTCGACGCCCGCGCCAACGGCTACGTCCGCGGCGAGGGCGCCGGCGTCGTCGTGCTCGCCCCGCTGAGCGTGGCGCTGGAGCGCGACCTGCCGGTGTACTGCCTGATCAAGGGCAGCTCCTCCAACAACGACGGCCTGAGCAACGGCATGACGGCGCCCAACCCCCAGGCGCAGGAGAAGATGCTCCGCACCGCCTGGCAGCGGGCCGGCATCTCCCCCGACCTCGTGGACTACATCGAGTGCCACGGCTCCGCGACGCCGCTCGGCGACCCGATCGAGGCCAACGCCATCGGCGCCGTCCTGGGCGGCGACCGCCCGCAGCCGCTGCGGCTCGGCTCCGTCAAGTCCAACGTCGGCCACCTGGAGGCGGCCGCCGGGATCGTCGGCCTGGTCAAGCTCGCGATGTCGATGCGCAACGGCGTGCTGCCGCCGAGCCTGCACTACACCGCGCCGAACCCGCAGATCCTGTTCGACGAGTACAACCTCACCGTCCAGGACCGGCTGGAGCCGTGGCCGCGGCACTCCGACGCCCGCCGCGGCGGCGTCAGCTCGTTCGGGTTCGGCGGCTCGATCTGCCACGTCGCCGTCGAGGAACTGCCGCGCCCCGAGGCCTCGCTCCTGCTGCTGGCCGCGGACTCCCGCGAGGCGCTGGCCGAGCGGGCCCGGGCGCTGCGCGACGCGACCGACCTGCGCGCGCTCTGCCGCCGCACGCCCGGCGACGGCCCGTTCCGGCTCGCGGCCACCGCCCGCGACATGGCCGAACTCAGGAGCAGCCTCGACGCCTTCGGCAGCGGCGCGCAGGCCCCCGGACTGAGTGTCGGCGAGCAGACCGGCCGCCGGCCGCGGGTGGCGTTCCTGTTCTCGGGCAACGGCTCGCAGTGGGTCGGCATGGGCCGCCAACTGCTCGCCGGCCAGCCGGTGTTCCGCCGCTCCATGATGAAGTCCGACAAGCGGATGCGGGAGCTGCTCGGCTTCTCGCTCGTCGAACAGCTGCTGGCCCCCGACGGCCGCCTCGACGACATGGACGTCTTCCAGCCGCTGCTGTTCTCCCTGCAGGTCGCGCTGGCCGAGACCTGGCGCTCGCTGGGGGTGGAGCCGGACGTCGTCGTGGGGCAGAGCGTCGGCGAGTTCGCCGCCTCCCACATCGCCGGCGCCCTCGACTTCGACGACGCCTCCCGCCTGGCCGCCCACCACGGCCGGCTCCTCCAGCTGCTGGCCGTGGGCCGCGGCGAGGGCATCGTGGTGATGACCCCCGCGGACGAGGTCCGGCCGCACCTGACCGGCGGGCTCACCCTCTCCGGCTACAACGGCCTCAGCTCCACGCTCGTCACCGGCACTCCGCAGGAGATCGACGACCTCGTCGAGCGGCTGACCGCGGCCGGCGTCACCAACCACCGGGTGCGGATGGGCCACGCCCCGCACTCGGCGCTGGTCGACCACGTCCTCGCCCCGCTGAAGGTCGAGCTCGACGGCATCAGGCCCCGGAGCACCCGCATCCCGATGATCTCGACGGTCACCGGCGAACTCGTCGACGGCGCGGAGCTCGGACCGGACTACTGGGCGGACAACCTGCGCCGGGAGATCCGGGTGGTCGACGCCCTGACGAAGCTGCGCGACCACGACGTCGACGCGGTGATCGAGATCAGCCCGCACCCCCTCCTGCTCAAGTCGGCCTCGGAGATCCTGCCGGCGACCACCCTGCCCTCGCTGCGGCGCGGCGCCGACGAGGCCTCGACCCTGCTCGGCTCGCTCGGCGCCCTGTACGCCGCCGGGCACCCCGTCGCGGCCCACCCCTTCCTGGCCGGCGACCGGGGACGGCACGTCGCGCCGAGCCCGGGCGACGCCGCGGCCGACGGGCAGCTGCACCTGGTGCCCGTCACCGCCCGGACCGCGGGCGCGCTGACCGACACCTGCCGCGAGCTGTCCAACCACGTCGAACGCGACCCCGGCCTGCGGGTCTCCGACCTCGCCTACACCCTCGCCGCCAGGCGCACCCACCACAGCCACCGGATCGCGCTGTTCGCCCGCGACCGGCAGGACGTCCTGGACGGACTCGCCCGGGTCGCCGCCGGGCAGCCGCACCCCGACGTGGTCACCGGCACGGTCTCCGGCAACGCCGACCGGCGGGTGGCACTGGTGTTCTCCGGCGGCGGCACCCAGTGGGTCGGCATGGGCCGCGAACTGCTGCGCTCCCACGCCGGCTTCCGGGCCTCGATGCACGCCTGCGACGCCGCCGTGCGCGCGGCCGGCGGCTTCTCGGTGCTCGACCACCTCGCCGCCCCCGCGGAGGAGGCCCGGTACGAGGAGATGGACTTCCAGCAGCCCGTGCTGTTCGCCCTGCAGGTCTCGCTGGCGAAGGTCTGGCTCGACCTGGGCATCGAGCCGACGGCCGTCGTCGGGCACAGCCTGGGCGAGGTCGCGGCCGCCTGCGTGGCCGGCGCGCTGTCGCTGGAGGACGCCGCCCGGGTCGTGGTCTCGCGCTCGCACCTGCTGGAGCGCAAGGCCGCCGAGGGCGCCATGATCTCGGTCGACCTGCCGGAGGAGGAGCTGCAGCCGCGGCTCGCCCCGTACGCCGAGCACGCCGCCGTCGCCGTGGTCAACAGCCCCACCAGCGCGGCGGTCTCCGGCTCGCCCGAGGCCGTCGACGCCCTGGAGGCCGACCTCCGGCGGGACGGCGTCTCGGTCCGGCGGATCCGGGTCGAACGGCCGGTGCACAGCCCCGGCATGGACCCGCTGATCGAGCCGCTGCGCGAGAGCATCGACGGCATCACCCCGCTGGCGCCCGCCATCCCCTTCCACTCCACGGCGCTGGCCGACACGGTGAACCCGGTCGCCGACGTCGACTACTGGGTGCACAACCTGCGCAACCAGGTCCGGTTCGCCGAGACGATCGGTGCGCTGGTCGACCGGGGCGTCTCCACCTTCATCGAGATCGGCCCGCACGAGACGCTGCGCGGCGCGGTCGAGGAGATCGGACTGTCCCGCGGCGTCCAGGTGCACGCGATCAACTCCCTGCGGCGCGAGGAGAGCGACGTCCGCTGCCTGCTGGGCGCCGCAGCCTCGCTGTACGTCAGGGGCCTGCCGCTGACCTTCGACCCGCTCTTCGCCGACGACGTCGAACTCGTGGAGACCCCGCTCGTCCAGTGGCAGAAGGAGCGCTACTGGATCGACACCGAGCCCCGCGCCGCGGCGGCGCCCGCCCCGGCCGTCGGGACCGCGGCCGTCGCCCCGGCCGCGACGGTGGCCGCCCCGGTCGAGGTGCGGCCGGCGGCGGCCCCGGCCCCGGCGGACCGGCCGGTGCCGGAGGTCGTCCTCGCCGAACTGGCCGACGCGCTGGGCGTGCCGGTGAGCAGGTTCGACGAGAACGCCGGTCTGCGCGACTTCGGCCTCGACTCGATGCTGGCCATCCGCCTCGTCAACAGGATGCAGGCGGTGCTCGGGCACCGGGTGTCGCCGGTGGTGTTCCTGGACGGGCGCTCCATCGCCGAGGTCGTCGGCCACTTCGTCGGGCTCTCCGGCGGACCGGCCGCCCCCGCCCCCGCGGCACAGGCGCCCCAGGCGCCGGCGGCGGCCGCCCGGCCCGTACCGGTCCCCGAGGCCGCGCCGAAGCGGTCCTTCCTGGAGGACCTGTCCGAACTGGACGCCGAGGAGCTGGTGGAGGAGCTGGACGCGCGCGGGCTGCTGGAGGCCACCGACGCGCCGGCGCTGGAGCAGCTGCGCGCCGAAGGCCTCGGTCTCGAAGTGGCGCCGGCCTCGCACGGCCAGGCCTCGCTCTGGTTCATGCAGATGGTCGCGCCGGACGCCGTGCCGTACAACTTCATGGTGACCGCCCGGATCCGGACGGCGGTCGACGAGGAGGCCCTGGAGCACGCCGTCCGGGCCGTGCTGGACCGGCACCCCGCGCTGCGCACCGTCTTCGTGGAGGCGGGCGGCAGCCCGTACCAGGTCGTCCTGGACGAGCCGGTGTACGAGTTCCTCGTGGTGGACACCTCCGACCTGGACGACGAGCAGGCCCGCGAGGAGCTGGCCCAGTACGGGCACGAGCCGCTCGACATGGACAACGGGCCGCTGGTGCGGATCGTCCTCATGCGGCGCGGACCCTCCGACCACTACCTGATGGTGCTCGTCCACCACATCGCGTCGGACGCGGCCTCGGCCGACGTCATGATCCGCGAACTCCAGGAGTACTACGAGGGCGCCGACCCCGCCCGCAGCGCGCCGGTCGCCCCGTACACCGAGTTCGTCGAGTGGGAGCGGCAGTGGCTGGCCGGTCCGGCGGCCGAGGCGGCCCTGGACTGGTGGTCGCGGAAGCTGGCCGACCCGCCCGCCCACCTCGACCTCTCCAGCAAGGAGCGGCCGCCGGGCGTCACCTACGAGGGCCGCGACATCGCGTTCCGCTGGAGCGCCGAGGAGACCCGCCTGCTGCGGGAGTTCGCGGTGCGCGAGGGCGTGTCGGTGAGCACCGTCGTGCTGGCCGGGTTCTTCGCCACGCTCAACCGCGCGGCCGGGACCGAGGACTCGGTGCTGGCCACCGCCATCGCCCAACGGGCCGAGCCCGGCTGGGAGTCCGCCATCGGCTACTACCTCAACACCGTGCTGGTGCGGGCGAACCCCTCCGGCGGGCGGAGCTTCCGCGAGCTGCTGAGCGAGGTCCACGCCTACTCGCTCGGCCTCCTGGAGCACATGAACTACCCGCTCGACCTGCTGGCCTCCCAGCTGAAGCCGCCGCGCGCCGAGGGCCGCTCCCCCTGGTTCGACGTGGTGGTCAACTGGCTGTCCTCGGACGCCTTCCCCCGCTCCGTCAAGCTCTTCCACGGCGTCGGCGAGACCATCGCCCCGGACGGCGCGCTGCCGCTCGAACCGCTCCAGGTGCGCCGGCACCTCGCCAAGTTCGACCTGGAGATCTCGATGGCCGACATCGACGGCAGGGTGGCCGGCCACGTCCAGTTCAAGCCGAGCTACCTGGAGCGGCGGACCGTGACGGCCCTGCTCGCGCTGTACCGCACCGTGCTCTTCGACTCGATCGCCCGACCCGACCAGGCCCTCGGCGACATCGCGCCGACCGGCCTCCCCAAGGAGACGGACAAGTGACGGAAACCCTGCACTCCGAGTTCATCGCCCAGGCGGTCAAGAACCCCGACGCGACCGCGGTCTACTCCGACGCCGGCGTCCTGACCTACGGCGAGCTGAACGAGCGGTCCCGGGTGCTGGCCGAGCGGCTGGTCGCCGACGGCGCGGGCCCCGGCGTCCCGGTCGGCATCTGCGTCGAGCGCACCCCCGACCTGCTCGTCGCCGTCCTGGCGGCCCTGCGCTCCGGATCCTGCTACCTGCCGCTGGACCCGAACTACCCCGCCGACCGGCTGACCTTCATGGTCCAGGACAGCGGGACCCGCCTGCTGCTCACCACGCCCGCGTCCCGGGCCAGTTGCCCGCCCGGGCCGACGGTCGTCGTGCTCGGGGACGGCGTGACCACCGAGGCCGGCGCGAAGCCCGTCGCGGTCGTGCCCGAGGACACCGCGTACGTCATCTACACCTCGGGCTCCACCGGCAGGCCCAAGGGCGTGGCCGTGCGGCACTCCGGCGCCGTGGCGATGCTCGCCGAGATGGACCGGGTCCTGGAGGGCTGCGACCTGAGCGGCGTCTCGGCCGCCAGCTCGATCTGCTTCGACCTGTCCGTGATGGAGATCTTCAACGCGCTGTGCCGCGGCGGCGCCGTGGTGCTCGTCGAGAGCGCCGTGCACCTGCCGGAGAGCCGGTACGTGGACCGGGTCACCCACCTGTCCGTCGTCCCGTCGGTGATGAACGGCCTGCTCGACGCCGGCGCCCTGCCCCCGAACGTGCGCTCGATCGTGTTCGGCGGCGAGGCCCTGCGCCGCAAGCTGGTCGACCGGGCCTACCAGGAGACCGGCGCCACCCGGGTGTTCAACGCCTACGGCCCCACCGAGGGCACCGTCTTCTGCTCGTTCGGGCTGGTGCCCGAGGAGGGGACCGACGAGCCGACCATCGGCCCGCCGACCACCACCGACCTGGTCTACGTGCTCGACGACGAGCTGAAGCCGCTGCCGGTCGGCGAGGCCGGCGAGCTCTACCTCGGCGGCGTCGGCCTCGCCCACGGCTACGTCAACCGGCCGCGCACCACCGCCGAGCGGTTCCTGCCGGACCCGTTCCGCAGCGGCGAGCGCATGTACCGCACCGGGGACGTCGTCAAGTTCACCGAGAGCGGCGAACTCCAGTTCCTCGGCCGCTCCGACCACCAGGTCAAGCTGCGCGGCTACCGGATCGAGCTGGAGGAGGTCGAGGCCCGGCTGACCGCCTGCCCCGAGGTCCGGGAGGCCGCCGCCACCGTCCGGGGCAACCGGCTCGTCGGCTACGTCGTGCCCGCGGGCGACGGCGCGCCGCAGGACGGCCCCCGGCTGGACGCCGCGCTCCAGAGCGCCGTCACCGGCAGGCTCGCCGTCGAACTGCCCGACTACATGGTGCCCGCGACGCTCGTGTTCCTGGACGCCCTCCCGCTGGGCCCGGGCGGGAAGCTCGACCGCAACGCGCTGCCCGAGCCGCCGGCCGCCGACACCGACGGGCCGCTGACCGCCGCCACCACGCCGACCGAGATCGCGCTGTCGGAGATCTGGGGCCAGCTGCTCGACCTCGAACCGTCGACCATCGACGTGCAGTCCGCCTTCTACGACCTCGGCGGCGACTCGCTGCTGCTCGTCCGCCTCGCCCGGCTGATGACCCGGCGCTTCGACCGCCGCGTCCGCGTGCCCGACCTCTTCAGCTTCCGCGACATCGCCTCCCTCGCCCGCTGGCTCGACGACGAGTTCGGCGCCACCCCCGAGGTGGTCCAGTCGGCCCGCCAGCGGGCCGGCACCCGCCGTGCCGCCCTGCGCGGCCGCGGCGGCGCCACCGGCCGCTGAGTCACGCCCCCTACCCGACACGAAGCAGGAGCCTTCCATGACCGACAGCCCCGAGCAGGAGTACGACCCGGGTGACGTGGCCATCATCGGCATGTCCCTGCGGGCACCGGGTGCCCGCACCAAGGAGCAGTTCTGGGACATCCTCGTCAACGGCCGGGAGACCGTGTCCTTCCTGGCCAAGGACGACATCCACGTCGACGAGACCCTGATCCACAGCCCGTTCTACGTACGGGCCTGCGGCGTGCTCGACACGTACGACAAGTTCGACCCGTCGGTGTTCGGCATCAGCGACCGGATGGCGGCCGCGATGACCCCGGAGAACCGGCTGTTCCTGGAGAGCGCCTGGGAGTCGCTGGAGGACGGCGGCTACGACCCGGACCGGCTCAAGGCCGAGATCGGCATGTACGGCGCCAACAACCCGCAGACCGCCGCGCTCTACAGCTCCCCGCCGGACCGGGTGTCGGTCGGCCCCGAGGCGATCGAGGCCAGCCTGGCGTGGTCGCCGGACACCATGACCTCCAACGCGCTGTACTACATGGGCCTCACCGGCGAGGCCGTCACCGTCGCCGCCGTCTGTGCGGGCTTCCACTACTCGGTGCACCTGGCCTGCCAGTCGCTGCTGCTGGGCCAGAGCGACATGGCGATCGCCGGCGGCTCGATGGTCCGCCTGCCGCACCCCCGCGGTCACCTCTGGGAGGAGAACCGCATCCTGTCGAAGGACGGCCACTGCCGCCCGTTCGACGCCAACGGCACCGGCACCGCGCTGTCCAGCGGCGTGGTCACCGTGCTGCTGAAGCCGCTCGGCCAGGCCGTCGCCGACCGCGACCACGTCTACGCCGTGGTCCGGGGCTCGGCCGTCAACAACAACGGCGTCAGCGCGATGGCGTACGGCCTGGCCCAGCCCGAGCGGCTGAGCGCCTGCATCGCCGCCGCCATGGAGGTCGGCGGCGTCACCCCGGACACCGTGTCCATGTACGAGGCCAACGGCCTCGGCCTGCCGATGACCGACGAGCTCGAAGTGCACGCGGCGACCATGGCGTTCGGGAAGCAGACCGCGACCACCTCGATCGGCGGGGTCAAGGGCAACGTGGGCCACGGCGGCGTGGTGTCGGGCGGCTTCGGCGCGATCAAGGCCGCGCTGGCGCTGTACCACAAGACGCTCCCGGCGACGATCAACCTGACGGAGGTCAACCAGGACCTCGACTTCCCCAGCACCCCCTTCGTGCCGCAGATCGAGGGCGCGGCCTGGGAGCCGGAGGCCGGCATCCGCCGCGCGGGCATCACCTCGATCGGCGGCGGCGGCTACAACGCCCACCTGCTGCTGGAGGAGGCGCCGGCGCCCGCCGAGCGCGCCCCCGAGGAGGAGGGCCGGCCGCGGCTGGCCACCCTGTCCGCCCTGGACGACGACGCGCTGGGCCGCCAGCGCACCCGCCTCAAGGAGTGGCTGGAGGCGAACCCCGGCCTGCGCCTGGACGACGTCTGCTTCACCCTCAACCTCGGCCGCAAGGTGATGGCCCGCCGGTGGGCGGCCGTGGTCCGCAGCCGCGAGGAGCTGATCGCGGCGCTGTCCGACGACGCCGCCCGCGGCGCGGCCACCACGACCGCCGCCGCCCCGCGGACCGACCCGGGCGCCTTCTCGCGCAACGACAGCGGGATCGTCCCGGCCGGCCGGGACCACGAGGCGCTGTCCGACCTGGCCGCCGCCTGGGTGACCGGCCAGCAGGTGGACTTCGACGCCCTGCACCTCGGGGAGGCCGGCCGCCGCGTGCCGCTGCCCACCTACCCGTTCCAGCCCCGCCGGTTCTGGCGTACGGACTGGTGACCATGAGCACACCGGCACTGGACACCTTGGACCTGGGAGACCCGGCCACCTTCGCGGACCACGACCTCGTCGGGTTCTGGCGCACCCTGCGGGACACCGCACCGATGCACTGGAACCCGCCGGTCGGCGGCCGTCGGGGGTTCTGGGTGCTCTCCCGCTACGACGACATCATGGCCACCTACCGGGACAACGTGAACTTCACGTCCCAGCGCGGCAACGTGCTCGTCACCCTCCTGGAGGGCGGCGACGCCGGGGCCGGCCGGATGCTGGCCGTCACCGACGGACCCCGGCACCTGGAGCTGCGCAAGATCCTCCAGCGGGTGCTCTCGCCGAGGGTGCTCGACGAGGTCGCGCAGACCGTCCGGGTCAACACCCGGCAGTGGATCCGCGAGGCGGTCGAGTCCGGCGGCTGCGACTTCGCGGAGCAGATCGCCAGCCGGATCCCGATGACCACGATCTCGAACCTGCTCGGCGTGCCCGAGCGGGACCGGGACTACCTGCTCTCCCTGACCAAGACCGCGCTCTCGGCGGACGACGAGGACGTCGACGAGGTCGACTCCGAGATGGCCCGCAACGAGATCCTGATGTACTTCATGGACATCGTCGAGGAGCGGCGCGAGTCACCGGGCGAGGACGTCATCAGCATGCTGATCGGCAGCGCCATCGACGGGGTGCCGCTGACCGACGAGGACGTCGTGCTGAACTGCTACAGCCTGATCATCGGGGGCGACGAGACCAGCCGGCTGACGATGATCGACTGCGTCCGCACCCTCGCGGCCCAGCCCGAGCAGTGGCGGCGGCTCAAGCAGGGCGAGGTCGCCGTCGAGACCGCCGTGGACGAGGTGCTGCGCTGGGCCTCGCCCACCATGCACTTCGGGCGCAGCGTCGAGCGGGAGACCGAACTGCACGGCGTGCGGCTGCGGCAGGGCGACATCGTCACCCTGTGGCACGCCTCCGGCAACCGCGACGAGCGGGTCTTCGCGCGGCCCGAGGAGTTCGACCTCGGCCGCACCCCCAACAAGCACCTGGCCTTCGGCTACGGCCCGCACTTCTGCGTCGGCTCGTACCTGGCCAAGGTGGAGATCGCCGAACTGCTCAAGGCCCTGCGGGACTTTTCCGTCGGCTTCGAGCAGACCGACGAGGCGCTGC
Organism: Kitasatospora sp. NPDC057738; assembly: GCF_042798815.1. Taxonomy (NCBI): domain Bacteria; kingdom Bacillati; phylum Actinomycetota; class Actinomycetes; order Kitasatosporales; family Streptomycetaceae; genus Kitasatospora; species Kitasatospora sp. NPDC057738. The sequence continues at coordinate 47,471 of NZ_JBHVJT010000054.1, forward strand.
CCATCCGGTCCAACTTCCTGACCGGGTTCTCCACCATGCCGGTGCGCTTCGATCCCGATCACTCCGGACTGAAAGAGGTCGACCGATGAGCGGCAACCCCTTCGACGGCGGGGAGGGCGACTGGCTGGTCGTCGTGAACGCCGACGAGCAGTACGCGCTGTGGCGGCCGCACCTGGCCGTCCCGGACGGCTGGCGGATCGTCCACTCCTGCCCGGACCGTGAGGGTGCCCTCGACTACGTCGAGCAGCACTTCACCACCGCGGTGGGAACGCCGGCGGCCTGACGGCGACCCGACGGCGACCACCACCCGAACCAGCGACCGCAGGAGTGCGGATGAACATCTACATGTCAGGACAAGGGGCGTTCGCGGTTCAGGTCGCGGAAGCCCTCCTGGACAACGGTCACAAGATCGTCGGCGCGGCCGCGCCCCGGCTGCGCAAGGGCAAGTCCGACGAGAGCGACGCGATGGCCTGGGACCGCCTGCGCGCCTGGGCGTTCCCCCGGGACATCCCCTGGACGGACTCGGCCGAACTGCGCGCGATGCACATCCCGGACGGGGTGGACATCATCGTCGCCGCGCACTCGCACGCCTTCCTCGGCCGCAACACGCGCGCCAGGGCCACCGTCGCCACCATCGGGTACCACCCCAGCCTGCTGCCGCTGCACCGCGGCCGGGACGCGATCCGATGGACCATCCGCGACGGCGACAAGGTGACGGGCGGGAGCGTCTACCACCTCACCGAGCGCACCGACGGCGGCCCGCTCGCCGCCCAGGAGCACCTGTTCGTGCCCCCGGGCTCGACCGCGCAGAGCCTGTGGCGCGACCACCTGGCTCCGCTGGGCGTGCGACTGCTGCTGAAGGTGGTCGCCGACCTCGCCGCGGACCGGCGGATCGAGGTCCCGCAGGACGAGAAGCTGGCGACCTGGGAACCCGCGATGGACACCCAGCCGCTGTTCAAGCCGGAACTGATCGCCCTGCCCGGCAACACCCGGGTCGACAGCAACAAGTGGGCGCTGCACGAGGGGTGACAACCGCGTACCGGCCCGACGACCGAACGGTGTCGATCCGGTCGACTCGGCAGGTGTCCCCGGGTGTTCGGCACTCCGGGGGCACCTGCCGCGGCGTCTTCCACCGCTGCCGCCGTCCCGCGCGCGACACCCCCTCCCGCCCGCGATGGGGCCGGGAAACGGCACGGCCCGACACCGGCGCCGTGCCCGAAGCTACGATGGTTCCCCGGCGGCCGACCCCGTGCACCAGCGCCGCCCGAACCGGCAGTGGTGGCGCAGGAGGCCAGGTGGCGCAGGAGGCGGAGATGGCGGGAGCCGGGGCGAGTTCGCTCGCCGAGAAGATCGAGACGCTGTTCCGCACGGTCCGGCGCCCCAACCGGGAGCAGTACAGCAACGAGGACGTGGCGCGCGCCTGCCGCGAGGCCACCGGCGAGACCTTCTCGGCCACCTACCTGTGGCAGCTGCGCACCGGCAGGCGCGACAACCCGACCAAACGTCACCTGGAAGCCCTGGCACGGTTCTTCCAGGTCTCGCCCGCCTACTTCTTCGACGACCGGTCCGAGGAGATCCTCGCCGAACTCGCCCTCCTGGAGGCGCTGCGGGACGCCGGCGTCCGGAACATGGCACTGCGGGCGGTGGAACTCTCGCCCGAAGCCCTGGACACGGTCTCCGATGTGATCGAGACTATCGCTCGCCGGGAGGCTGCCAGGGGCAAACCCTCCCGGTGAGCACGACGCGGTGCCACCGGGAGGCACCCCGCGACGCGACGGCCGACCGGCCACGCCGGCCCCGGCGGACAGGTGAGGCGCGCATTGCGGTGGATCCGACGGCACGGCGGACTGATGCGGCGCTGCCGCGCGATCAGCGACTCGCTCGAACTCCCCGACCCGTTCGACGCCGCCGAGCTCGTCGCCCGACTCGCCCGCGACCGCGGCCGGCCCATCGACCTGATCGCCGTACCCGCACGGCCCGGGGCGCCGTGCGGACTGCTGGTGACGACCGGTCAGGCCGACTACATCGTCTACGCCGAGGACACCAGCGAGGTGCACCGCCAGCACATCCTGGTGCACGAGTACGCCCACCTCCTGCTGGGCCACACCGACGGCACCCCGGCCGACCCGGGACTCACCCGCGGCCTGCTGCCGCACCTGTCCCCGGCACTGATCGGGAAGGTCCTGGGACGCACCGTCTACCTCGAACCGCAGGAGCAGGAGGCGGAATTGCTCGCCTCGCTGATCCTCAAGCGCGCCCTGCTGCCCGGCGGCCGGCCGTCCGGCGCGGAGCCCCGCGACGCCGAGTGGGCGCACCGGCTCTCCCCCCTGCTGGGCACCCGCCGCCCGACCGGCCCGCATGACTGACCCCGTCCTCGCCCTCGCCGCGGCCTTCCTGCTCGGCCTGGGCACCTACCGCTTCCTCGCGGGCCGGCGCCGCGGCCGCTCGCCGGCCCTGCTCTTCACCTGCTGCTTCGCCTGGTGCTTCGGCGCCTTCCTGGCGCTGACGGCCGCCCGGGCCGGGGTGGACATCGACCACGGAACCGGCCTGGCGGGCCTGACCGGCATGCTCACCGACCACCTCCGGACGGGCTCCGCCGGATTCCTCGCACTGACCGCCGTCGCGCTGCGCCGCCCCGAGGCCGACGCCCGCGCGCTGCGCCGCCGCTGCGTCGGCACCGCCCTCGCGGTCCTCGCCGCGACCGTCCTGTTCCTGCTCGCCCGGCCCCGGGAGGAGGGCGGCCAACTGGTGGCCACCGGCGCCCTCGGCCCCGTGGCGCTGGCCGGCTACGACCTGGTCATCACCGGCTACGTGGCCGGCTGCCTGGTCACCCTGCTGCGCCGGACGACCCACTGGACCCGCCGGGCCGACGACACGGCCCTGCGCACGGCCCTCGGCCTGGTCACCCTCACCACCGCCGCCGGCCTGCTCTGGGCCGCCTGGGGCCTCGACGACGTCCTCGGCGCCCTGCGCACGGGCCGTCAACTGACCACCGAGGACCCCGTCTCGCTGGCGCTCGGACGCGTCTGCGCGGTCCCGCTGCTGGCCGGCGCCACCACGCTGCTGTGGGCGCGCGCCGGGCGCGCCGCCCGGCGGTGGCGGGCCGCGTACCGCGGCTACCGGTCGCTCGGGCCGCTGTGGCGGGCCCTGCACGCGGCCTTCCCGCAGATCGCCCTCACCACGGGCCGGATCACCAGCGGCCGGATCGCCACGGGCCGGATCACCGCCGGCCGGATGCCTCCCGCCGACGCCGAACTCGCCCTCTACCGACGGGTCATCGAGATCCGGGACGGGCTGCTGATCCTGCGCCGCTACCGCACGGCCGAGGACTCCCCCTCCCCCGACGGCAGCCCCGGTGAGGCCCCTTCCACCGGTGTCCCCTCCACCGACGCCGCCGCCGTCGAAGCCGCCGGCACCGACGCCGCCGCGCGGGCCGAGGCCGTCCGGATCGCCGCCGCCCTGCGCCGCGCCCGCACCCGGGCTCCCGACGGCCCCCTCCGCAGCGGCCCGCCGCCGGCCGAACCGCGCCTGCCGCACGCCGGCGGCATGGAGGCCGAGACCCGCTGGCTGGGGCAGGTCGCCCGGGCGCTGCGGACCCTGCCGCCGCTGCCGGCCGGCCCGGCGGCGGACCGGAGCCCGGACGCGGCGCCTTCCGCTCCTTAATCGGCTTTTCCCGGAACCCGATTCGGCATTTCCGATTCACCGACCTGACGACAACTTGACCACAGCAAGGCCGAGTTATTCCGCCGAAGAAATCTGACGAACAGCCAGGCGGAAAGAGCGGAAATGTCCCGAGGACCGCTCCCCCTCGGTCGCGACGCGCCCGGGAACCGTCCGCCCCCGTACCGGCGTCCCGTTTCCGGGGCACGTCGGTGACCGTCCGTGGCCCCCACTGCCGCCCGGACCGCGCCGCCCGCATCCGCGACACCCCGGGTGACCAGCACCGACAACCAGGGGATGGGATGCCCGCCACTCGCCGCGGCGCCGCCTCGAAGCTGTCGGTCACCGTTCGCCGCCGCCACCCGGAGGCCGGATCACTCCGCGACAGCGCTCCGGGCATGTGACTTCCGCCACAGCACATCAAGTGGTTTGTCCGGTTTTACCTGCGCTGCTCCCCTTCTGACGGCGCATCGACACGGGCATGCGTCCGCGCGGTTTTCTCATGAACCTTTGACACCTGATTAAGCGTCCATAAAGATCCGCTCAAACTTCGCCCACATATCGGAAGTCGGAGCTTACGCACAGTGAGAACAGCAGCAAGACGGTCGGGCAGTCTGCTCGCCGCGGCACTCGCCGCGGTCGCCCTGACCGCGACCGCGGTGGGGCCGGCCGCCGCCGCGACCGGCGGAACGCCACCGCCCGGCCTGACGGGCTCCCAGGACACCGCCGAGAGCATGGCCGTCAAGGAGGCCGCCCGCAGCGGCAAGCCGGTCGAGGTACTCGCCAAGCGCAGCGAGACCAGTGACACCGTCGCCCAGCCCGACGGCAAGCTGAAGACCACCACCTACGTCCAGCCCAAGCGGGTGCGCAAGAACGGCGCCTGGGTGGAGCTCGACCCGACGCTGCAGGCGCTGCCCGGCGGCGCCGTCGCCCCCAAGGGGTCCACCGCCGACCTGCGGTTCTCCGGCGGCGGCAGCGAACCGCTGGTCACGATGGCCCGGGCCGGCAAGGAGCTGAAGCTCAGCTGGCCGAAGCCGCTGCCCAAGCCGAAGGTCAACGGCGCGACCGCCGAGTACGCGTCGATCCTGCCGGACGTGGACCTGCGGCTGTCCGCCACCAGGACCGGGTTCACCCAGGTCATCGTGGTGCACACCGCCGAGGCCGCCAAGAACCCCGAGCTGGACCAGCTCCGGCTCGGCCTGCAGGGCACCGGCCTGACGGTCAGCCAGGAGGCGGACGGCACCCTCAAGGCGAAGGACCCGTCCGGCGGCGGCACCGTCTTCGAGGCGCCCGTCCCGGTGATGTGGGACTCCTCCAAGCCGGCCGCCGTCACGCCGGACGCCCCGGCGACCGCCACGCCGAACGCCCCGGCCGCCGCCGCACCGGACGCCCCGGCGAACGCTCCGGCCGCCGCCCCGAAGACGTTCAAGGCCGCCCCGCAGGCGGCACCGCAGGCCGAGGCCCCCGCCGCGGCCCCCGCCCCGGGCGCCCCCGCGGCCGGTCCGGGCGACCTCGCCGCCGCCGGCTACGGCGACCTGCCCGGCGAGGGCGCCAAGATGACCCGGCTCAAGGTCGACCTGCCCAAGGACGGCCTGGTCCTGTCGCCCGACCAGGGCATGCTGGACGCCGCGGACACCGTCTACCCGGTGATGATCGACCCGGCGTGGAACACCCCGCACGCCGGTGACTGGGCGGGCGTCTCGCGCAGCTACCCGAACCAGGCGTACTGGCACTTCACGTACAACAGCAGCTACGTCCACGACTGGGGCGTCGGCTACTGCGGCGACACCTCGCGGTGCGCGCCGACCGACGTGAAGCGGGCCTTCTTCCAGGTCTCCAACCCGTTCGTGGGCAAGCAGATCCTCAGCGCCACCTTCGGCACCTACGAGAGCTGGTCGTACTCCTGCGACGCCCGGCCCGTCGAGCTGTGGAACACCGGCTACATCTCCCCCGGCCTGAACTGGAACAGCCAGAACGCCTCCGGGTTCTGGGGCCGCTACCTGCAGACCATCAACACCGCGAAGGGCTGGAGCGGCAGCTGCCCCGGCGGCTGGCTGGAGTACGGCCAGGACGGCGCGGTGCGCAACCTGGTCCAGGACGCCGCCAACTGGGGCTGGCCGACCATCAGTTTCGGCCTGAAGGCCCAGAACGAGGGCGACACCCTCGCCTGGAAGCGCTTCACCGACGACGCCTACCTGTCGGTGTACTACAACCTGCGGCCCAACCAGATCCCGATGTCCGACATGACGATGTCGCCGGGCTCGGTCTGCCAGTACCCGGGCATCAAGATCAACAAGATGCCGCAGGTCACCACCCGGGCGAGCGACCCGGACGGCGAGGCCATCGGCGTGCAGTTCGCGGTCGGCTGGGACGACGGCAGCGGCCTGCGCCGCCGCTGGTGGTCCACCGGCTCGGAGGACGCAGCACCGGGGTGGGACACCTTCAAGGCCTCCGGCTCGATGTTCTCCTGGCCGCTGCCCACCGGCCTGCCGCAGAACCTCCAGCTCGACTGGGAGGCCCGCGCCTGGGACGGCGCGCAGTGGGGGCCGTGGTCCTCCGACGGTGACCCGACCGGCTGCTACTTCATCGTCGACACCTCCGCACCGGACGGCCCGGCGATCACCTCGGAGGCCTACCCGGGCTCCAAGGACGCCACCGCCGCGCTCCCCTGGACCGACGGCGTCGGCAGGAACGGCTACTTCACCCTGAAGTCGGCCGCGACCGACGTGGTCAAGTACCAGTGGGGCCTGGACACCTCGCCGTCCGCGGCGAACGAGATCGCCACCGGCGGCGGCGCCGGACAGACCGTCCGCGTCCAGCCGCAGACCGCCGGCGTGCACTTCCTCTCCGCCCGGGCCGTCGACGGCGCGGGCAACGCCTCGCAGCCCGAGACGTACTACTTCAACGTGCTCTCCGGGCAGCCGCAGCGCACCGGCTGGTCGATGGACGACGCCGCCGGCGGCACCTCCGTCGCCGGAACCGGCGGCAGCTTCGAGGCCACCCTCGGCTCCGGCGCCACCCCCGGGACGCCCGGCCACCTCAAGGAGGCCCTCACCCTGGACGGCACCGCCAACGGCTACGCCGAGGCATCGTCGGCCGTGCTGGACACCTCCCGCAGCTTCACCGTGTCCTCCTGGGTCCGGTTCAACGGCGGCGACTGGAACCGCGCGGCGGTCAGCCAGAGCGGCCCGGACTACTACGCCTTCCAGCTCGGCATCGAGAACGTCGCCGGTGTCTCCAAATGGGGCTTCAAGGTCCAGACCGCGGCCGGCAACCAGGACGCGACCACGGTCTCCGTGCAGTCCGCCGATCCCGCGACGACCGGGGTTTGGACCCACCTGACCGGCGTGTGGAACATGGACACGCGCACCATCCAGCTGTACGTCAACGGCACCCTCGCCAAGTCGGCCACCGCGAACGCGGTCTGGGACGGACACGGCCCGCTGGAGATCGGCCGCAACCGCTGGAAGGGCCAATGGGTCGGCAACTGGCCCGGCTCGATCGACGAGGTCAGGGTCTGGGACCGCTCCCTCAGCACGGCCGAGGTCTCCGACGTGGCCGCCGACAAGCAGCTCGCCACCGGTCGCCCCGCCAAGGCGGTCTGGCACCTGAACGGCAGCGACGCCAAGCCGGCCGGCACCGCCGAGACCGACAACCTGACCGCCTACAACGGCGTCGCACTCGGCCGCCCCGGCATCGCCGACAAGGCGATCCACCTGGACGGCGTCGACGACTACCTGCGCGGCACCCGCCCGCAGGTCGACGGCAGCCGGGACTTCTCGGTCTCCGCGTGGGTCAAGCTGCCCGCGCCGACCCCCGGTGACACCACCGCGAAGATCGCCGTCACCCAGATCGGCCAGCACAACAGCGAGTTCTCGCTGTACTACTCCACCTACTGGAAGCGCTGGATCTTCGGCCGCTACAAGGAGGACACCTCCGCCGACACCCTGGTCCGCACCTGGCAGCCCGACTGCACCCCGGGCACCCAGATCAACGGCGCGCCCTGCTTCGCCGGCACCACCGGCGAGTGGACCCACCTGCTGGGCGTCTCCGACACCGCCGCCAAGAAGCTGCGCTTCTACATCAACGGCTTCCTGGTCGGCGAGTCCGACTACACCCAGAACGCGCCGTGGGCCAACCCCGGCCCGCTGCAGATCGGTGCCGTCAACCGCGAGGGCGCCAACGGCGAGTTCTTCGGCGGCGACATCGACGACGTGCGCCTCTACGACCGCGTCGTCACCGGCCCCGAGGCCGGCGCGATGGTCCAGCAGCGCCCGCAGCTGGCCGGCCGCTGGAAGCTCTCCTCCGCCACCGGCACCCCGGCCGTCACCCCGGACGAGGGCCCGGCCAAGGCCGGCGCCCAGCTCGGCGGCGGCGCCTCGATCAAGGCCGACGGCGGCGTGCTGCCCGCCCCCGGCACCCTGCTGCTGGACGGCTCCACCGGCTACGCGGCCACCGGCTCCGTCCCGCTGCACACCGGCCAGAGCTTCACCCTGGCCGGCTGGGCGAACACCGCGGGCGTCCCGACCCGGGACATGACGGTGCTGTCTGTCGCCGGCGCCAACAACAGCGCGGTCACCCTGCGCTGGCACGCCCTGGGCAAGGACGCCAACGGCCAGCCCACCGGCCAGTGGCAGGCCGAGGTGCGCGACTCCGACGCCACCGGCGCGGTCCGCACCCTGACCGCCCACACCCCGGCCACCTCCGTCCTGGAGAACTGGACGCACCTGGCGGTCAGTTACGACGCCTTCGCGGACCGGCTCGCCCTGTACGTCGGCGGCCAGATCGAGAACCAGGGCTGCCCGGACGGTTCGACCGGCTGCACCCCGCACATCTCCTGGACCGGCGCCCCGCAGCCCTACGAGGCGACGGGCGGCGTGCAGTTCGGCCGCAACCGGGCGGCCGGCGCGTGGGGCGAGTACTTCTCCGGTGAGCTGGACGACGTCTGGCTGTACCAGGGCGTACTGAGCCCCGCGCAGATCACCAAGCTCGCCGACTACAACGTCGAGCTGAACACCTCCACCGGGGTCTGATTCCCCCCTCCGTTTCGCGGGGCGGGGGGGGTTCTTTCCCCCCCCCCCCGGGCTTTCCCCCCCCCCTTTTTCCCCCCGAGGTTTTCCCCCCCCCGAACAGAAAAGGGCGGTGGCCGCGTACACCCCCC
>NZ_JBHVJT010000054.1:56301-67985 GCF_042798815.1 Kitasatospora sp. NPDC057738
AAAAAAAATCCAGACAAAAACCCCCACGATGGTCCCTCCTCCCCCCCTCTTTTCCCGGGTCTGTCCCCTCCCCCCCCCCCCCCCCCGCGGTCCGTCACACCCGTTTTCTCCCAGAGGAGTTGTCCCACCCATGAGCAGGAAGAGGTCGGTGCCGCGGCCGACCCGCACCAGAATGTCCGCGATCATCGCGGGCACCCTGGTCGGGTCGCTGCTGCCGGCACTGCCGCTGGCCGCCGTCGCGGCGGCCGCGGAACCGTACACCAAGCCGTCCGCGGTCTCACCCGAGAAGCCCGTCAAGGGCTCCGACGCCAAGGCCAGGGGCCGCAAGGCCGACACCACCGTCAGCAGGACGGACGGCAAGCAGGGCGCCCTGCCCGGCGCGGGCAGCGCCACCGTCGACGTGCCCGGCGAGAAGGGCAAGGCCGTCAAGGCCGGCAAGCTGCCGGTCGCGCTCTCGTCCTCGGGCGCGGCGGGCAAGGCCAAGGTCGAGCTGCTCGGCCAGGACGCCGCCGCCAGGGCCGGCGTCAACGGCGTCCTGCTGACCGTCACGGGCGCCGACGAGAACAGCGGCCTGGCCGTCGACTACTCGTCCTTCGCCCAGGCCGCCGGCTCCGGCTTCGGCTCGCGCCTGAAGCTGGTCCGCCTGCCCGAGTGCGCGCTCACCACGCCCGACCTGCCCGAATGCCGGGTGCAGACCCCGCTGCCGGGCGGCAACGACGTGGCGAAGCAGACCGTCGCCGCCGACGCCCTGACCACGGCCCCGGCCGGGTCGATGCGCCTGCAGTCCGCGCCGGGGGCGATGGTGCTCGCGGCCACCACCGGCAGCGCCGGACCGAGCGGCGACTACAGGGCGACGCCGCTGTCGAGCGCGTCCTCCTGGTCCACGGCGCTGAACAGCGGCGCGTTCACCTGGTCCTACGACATGCCGCTCACGGCGATGCCGGGCGGGCTGACCCCGAAGGTCGGCCTGTCCTACAACTCCGGTGCGATCGACGGCCGCACGGCCAACAGCAACAACCAGGCCTCCTGGGCCGGTGACGGCTTCGACCTGTCGCCGGGCTTCGTCGAGCGCAGCTACAAGGCCTGCGCCGACGACGGGGCGCCCAAGACCGGGAAGTCCAGCCCCGGTGACCTGTGCTGGGGCACGGACAACGCCACCATCAGCTTCGCGGGGCACTCGGGTGAGCTGATCCCGGTCTCCGGCGACGAGTGGCGGATCAAGAACGACGACGCCACCAAGGTCGTGCGCGTCCGCGACACCGGCCGCGGCAACGGCGACAACGACGGCGAGTACTTCCGCGCCACCACCACCGACGGCACCAGCTACTACTTCGGCTACAACCGCCTGCCGAACTGGTCGGCGGGCAAGCCGGAGACCAAGTCCGTCTACACCGTGCCGGTCTACGGCAACAACGCGGGCGAGCCGTGCAACGGCGCCGACTTCGCGTCCTCGTGGTGCCAGCAGGGCTGGCGGTGGAACCTGGACCTGGTGGTCGACGCCCACGGCAACGACATCACCTACTGGTACACCCCCGAGACCAACAACTACGGCCGCAACCTCAAGGCCACCGACCGCACCTCGTACGTGCGCGGCGGGCGCCTGGACCACATCGAGTACGGCCAGCAGCAGGGCGACCTGTACTCGGCCGGCGTCAAGCCGATGGGCCGGGTCGACTTCGGCACCGCCGAACGCTGCCTGGAGACCGGCGCGGGCGTGTGCGACCCGGCGAAGATCGACGCCAACCGGCAGTACTGGTACGACACCCCGTGGGACCAGAACTGCAAGGACGGCACCGACTGCACCACGCAGTACTCGCCGACCTTCTTCACCCGCACCCGCCTCACCCAGATCGCGGCCAAGACCCTGCAGGCCGACGGCAGTTACGCCACCGTCGACACCTGGGACCTGACCCACAAGTGGGGCACCGCCGACTTCGACTACCAGCTGCTGCTGGACTCGATCAAGCACACCGGGTCCTCCGCCGCCCCGTCCGTCGCCCTGCCGAAGACCACCCTCGCCTACAAGCAGATGGCCAACCGGCTCGACAAGGTCGGCGACGGCCGGATGCCGTTCATCAAGCAGCGGCTCGGCACCGTCACCGACGAACTCGGCGGCCAGATCGACGTCAACTACTCGGCCGCGGCCTGCGACTGGAACAACCTGCCCACCCCGCAGTCCAACACCACCCGCTGCTTCCCGCAGATGTACCAGGCCTCCGACGAGACCCCGGTCACCACGGAGTGGTTCAACAAGTACGTCGTCGACGCGGTCATCGCCACCGACCGCACCGGCGGCGCACCCGACATGGTCACCCGCTACACCTACCTCGGCGACGCCGCCTGGCACTTCGACGACGAGGACGGCCTGACCAAGGACAAGCTCAAGACCTGGTCCCAGTGGCGCGGCTACGCCCGCACCCGGGTCGAGACCGGTGGCGTCACCGGCATGACGACGCAGGCGGACCACTGGTTCCTGCGCGGCATGGACCAGGACCGCAACAACCCCGCTGACAAGAACGGCAAGCGCAGCGTCACCGTCGACGACGGGCAGGGCACCGTCCTGACCGACGACCAGGCGTGGGCCGGCTACGAGTACCGCACCGAGCAGTACGACAAGCCCGGCGGCGTGATCCTCGGCAAGAACGTCAACACGCCGTGGAAGCAGGAGACCGCCAAGCGCGTCCGCGACTGGGGCACCACCACCGCCAACATCACCGGCACCACGGTCACCCGCACCTTCACCTCGCTCGACAAGGGCGCGGGCAGCAACTGGCGCGAGACCCGTACCAACAACACCCGCGACGGCTACGGCCGGGTCACCTCGGTCGAGAACCAGGGTGACGTCGCGGTCCCCGACGACGACACCTGCACCCGCACCACGTACGCCGACAACACCGGCACCTGGATCCTCAGGAGCGCCACCCGTGTCGAGGTGGTCGCCGCGAACTGCGCCACCGACGTCAACCGGGACACCCGGGCCGACGGCACCTCGGCGGTGCTCTCGGACATCCGCTACCGGTTCGACGGCCAGGGCTTCGGCGCCGCACCCGCCAAGGGCGACATCACCCTCATCCAGACGCTCAAGTCCCGCACCGGCAACAGCGCCACCTACCTGGACCACGCCGCCACCTACGACGGCTACGGCCGTCCGCTGAGCAGCACCGAGCTGGCCTCCAGCACGGTCTACGACCTCAGCGGCGCCACCAACCCGGTCACCACGGCCTCGCCGAACGCCCGGACCAGCACCACCGCCTACACCCCGGCCACCGGCCGGCCCAGCAAGTCGGTGGAGACCACCCCGCCCGCCAAGGCCGGCGACACCACCACCACGCAGACCACCACCACCGACTACGACCTGCTGCGCGGCCTGGCCGTCGACACGATCGACGCCAACAACCGCCGCACCGACACGCTCTACGACGCCCTCGGCCGCACCCTGAAGGTCTGGCTGCCCGACCGCTCCAAGGCCACCGGGCAGACCCCCGACCAGGAGTACGCCTACACGGTCGCCGACAACCAGATCGTCTCCGTCGCGGGCAAGACCCTCAACGAGGACGGCTCCCAGCAGACCGCCTACACCCTGTACGACGGCCTCGGCCGCTTCCGGCAGGGCCAGGCCCCGGGCGACAACGGCGGCCGCGTCATCGCGGACACCTTCTACGACGAGCGCGGTCAGACGGCGCTCGCCTACTCCCCGTACTACGCCACCGGCGCGCCCTCCGGCACGCTGCGCAACATCGACGACACCGCAGGCCTGGAGACCCAGGCGGCAACGGAGTACGACGGCCTCGGGCGGGTCGTCAGGACCACCGCGCTCTCGGGCAACGGCGTCGGCACCCCGCTGGCCACCACGCTCACCGAGTACGGCGGCGACCGGGTCACCGTCACCCCGCCCACCGGCGGCACCCCCACCACGACCGTCTTCGACGCGGTCGGCCGGGCTGTCGAGCTGCGCCAGTACAAGTCCGCCGCGCCCACCGGCGCCTACGACTCCACCACCTACGGCTACGACCCGGCCGGCAACCTCTCCAGGCTCACCGGCCCGGCGGGCAGTGTCTGGACCTGGCAGTACGACCAGCTCGGCCGGCGGACCAAGGCGGTCGACCCGGACTCCGGTACCACCACCAGCACGTACAACGACCGCGGCGAGCTGACCGGCACCACCGACGGCGGCGGCAAGACCGTCGCCACCGCCTACGACAACCTCTCCCGGCCGATCGAGACGCGCGACGGCTCGGCGACCGGCCCGCTGCTGACCTCCCGGGCGTGGGACCCGGCCGGCAACAAGGGCCAACTGTCGTCCAGCACCCGCTACAGCACGGTCGGCGGCACCACCTACCAGTACAAGACCACCTACTCGCTGTTCGACACCCTCGCCCGGCCCACCCGCACCACGGTCACCATCCCGTCCGTCCCCGGCCAGGAAGCCCTGGCAGGCAGCTACATCAGCGGCACCATCTACCGCCTCGACGGGCAGGCCAAGTCGATCGCGTACCCGGCCGCCGGGAACCTGGCGGCCGAGTCGGTGGCGTTCACCTACGACGCGCTGCACCGGCCCACGGCCGCCGAGGGCCTGACGAAGTACCTCACCAACCAGACCTACAGCCTCACCGGCAAGCCGCTGCAGTCCACGCTCAGCAACGGCACCGCCGGCAAGGACGTGTACATCACCAACGGCTACGAGTGGGGCACCCAGCGCCTCGCGTCCAGCCGCACCGACCAGTACGGCGTCACCGGCGCGACCCGCGCCGCCGCCTACACCTACGACCAGGCCGGCAACGTCACCTCGGTCACCGACACCTCGCGCTCCGGCACCGACCGGCAGTGCTTCCGCTACGACTCCCTGGCCCGCCTCACCGAGGCCTACACCCCCGGCACCGGCGGCTGCACGGCCCCCGGCGGCACCCAGCTCGGCGGCCCCGCCCCGTACTGGACCAGCTGGACCTACAACACCAACGGCACCCGTGCCACCGAGACCCGGCACGACACCACCGGCAACACCGGCCAGGACGCCACCACCACCTACACCTACCCCGCCGCCACCGCGGCCCGACCGCACAGCCTGAGCTCCACCTCCACGGTCACCGGCACGGTCGGCGCTCCGGTCGTGGAGAGCTACGACTACGACACCGCGGGCAACACCACCGGTCGGCACCTCAAGTCGCCGTCCGGCAACCAGACCAGCGACCAGGCCCTGACCTGGGACTCCGAGGGTCGAGTCGGCCGACTCGCCGCGACCGTCCAGACCACCAACGGCAGTACCACCGCGACGACCAACCAGACCACCGACTACCTCTACGACGCTGTCGGCAACCGTCTGCTGGGCCACACCCTCGACACCGCCCAGCCGGCGGCCGAGAGCTGGACCCTCTACCTCGACCGCGTCGAGCTGAAGCTGGTCAAGGGCGCCGCCAAGGCCACCGCCACCCGCTACTACCCGCTCGGCTCGGCCACCGCGGTCCGTACCGACGACAACCGCCTGACCTTCCAGGTCAACGACCACCACGGCACTGCCGAGATCGGCGTCGACGCCGCCACCGGCGCCGTGGACCAGCGCCGCTCGCTGCCCTTCGGCGGCAGCCGCGGCACCACCCCCGCCACCTGGGCCGGCACCCGGGGCTTCCTCGGCGGCACGGCCGAGCCCACCGGCCTCACCCACCTCGGGGCCCGCGACTACGACCCGGCCACCGGCCGGTTCATCAGCGTGGACCCGGTCCTGGCCGGCACCGACCCGCAGTCGCTGGCGGGCTACACGTACAGCAACAACAACCCGCTCACCCTCAGCGACCCGTCCGGGCTGCGGCCCGACGGCACCTGCGGCGGTACGGCCCAGTGCCGCACCCCCGAGGGCCAGCTCGTCCAGGACTACTGGATGCCGGTCAACGGCGGCGACTGGGTCGTCGAGACCGTCAAGAGCGTGAAGTCGGTCCTTCCCGGCGGAGTGCAGATCACCACCGGCAAGACGGACTTCAACAAGCTGATCCAGCAGACCAACAAGAACCTGAAGATCCTCCAGAAGCAGCGTCACCGCTTCGGAGAGGACCCGGACTCCGACGCCCACGACTACGTGGCGGCAGCGCTGAACGCCTGCCACATGATCAAGGAATGCCAGAAGTCCCCGATCTACAACGAGCTCTGGGACCAGCTCAAGAACTGGCAGTTCGAGAACATCGCCATGTTCGGCCCGGGCGAGATAGGCGTCGGCGCCGGAGCCCTCGGCAAGGGCCTCGCCAAGTTCAACAACTCGGCCAAGCCCAAGCCGGCCGCCGCCGCCGAGAAGCCCGCACCGGGCAACCGGATCGCCATGTCCTGCGACAGCTTCCCGGCGGGCGTCGCGGTGCGGATGGCGGACGGGACGACCAAGCCCATCGAGCAGTTGAAGGTCGGGGACCTCGTCCTCGCCACCGACCCGGAGACCGGGAAGACGGCCGCTCGCGAGGTCGACGCCACCATGGTGACCCCGGACGACGCCGACTTCACCACGCTCCTCCTCGCCGACGGCCGGGGCGAGGTCACCGCGACCGACCACCACCCGTTCTGGAGCGTCAACCGGGACGCCTGGGTCAACGCCGGGGACCTGACCGCGGACGACACCGTCCGCAGCTCCGACGGCACGGTCGTCGCCCTGGCCCGGGTCCGACACTTCCACCTGGTCCAGCCCGCCCACAACCTGACGGTGCGGGACCTGCACACGTACTACGTGCTGGCAGGGAACACGCCGGTACTGGTTCACAATTCCGGACCGAACTGCTTCACCGCCAACTCCTCCCAGGTAGCGGCCACCCCGCGTGGACGTGCTCCGGAGTATCACGGCGGAACGATCAATCAGGACCAGGCCATGGACCTTGCCGAGCGTTGGCTCGGGGCCGGGTACCGGGAAGAGGGAGTCGGCCGGTACGTGTCAAGTGATGGCAGTCGTATAGTTCGTTACGGAAAGCACGAGACCACGTCGAAGAGCCATCACATCCACTTCGAGGCGGTCGAGAACGGCCGAGTGGTCGAGAACACGAGTGTGGAGATCAGGCCATGAGTGCACCTGTGCCGGCCGTCCTTGACGGCGCTTCGGTCGAGCTGTACGCGCGGGTGGGAGACGCGCAGCGGCCCACCGGCCGGACCAGGCACTCGATCGACGGCCTCGACGAGAAGATCTCCCACCTGGCGATCGCACGGTACGACGGAGAGTCCGATTACTACCTGTTCTACTGCTCTGCGGACTGGGAAGTCCTGACGGACACGTGCCATCCCACGCGGCAGGAGGCGATCGAGCAGGCGGACTTCGAATTCGAGAACGTGGAGTTCGCTCCGCGCCCTACGGGTTCTGAGCGGGGTTAAGAAGGGGCCCTACTCCGCCCCGCCCCTACCGTTGCACTGAAGAAGCCCCACCGGATCGTTTTCCGGTGGGGCTTCTTCAGGTCTCGACGGCAGTAGCCGAAGAATCCGCTCGCGCAGGGCATGGCGGGCCTCGATCCCCGGTCACCGCGCCAGAGCCCAGGTGTCGCGCCTCCCCGCCGAACGCCCCCGCCCGTCGGGCGATACGCTCCTCGCCCGCCTGGGAGCCTGGGCGCCTGAGCTGCTGCCGCTGCTGCTGCTGCGCGATGGAGGGCTCAGATCGGCAGGTTCCAGCCCGGTCCGGCCTCGCTTCCGATCCAGACCCGCTGCCCGGTCGGCGAGACGGTGAGGCCGAAGCCCTCCTGGTGCGGCTCGCCGGCCCGCTGCCAGGCTTCGACGGCGCTCTCCACCTGGTCCCAGAGCCGGAGCGGGCCGCGCTGCACCACGGTCCACCCGCCGCCGGGAACGGGCGCGGTCCGGGCCTGCGATCCGGTGGCCACGTCCCAGAGGATCTGGTGCCCAACGGCCCCCATCCGTTCGGCCGAGGGCGCCGCGAGCTGGGCGACCCAGCTGCCGGTCCAGGTGCTGATGACCTCGGGGTCGATCCGGGACGGGCGTTCGTCCCCCGGGAGCAGGGAGATGCTCTGGCGCGGCGGTCGGTCGTGCGGGCGGGCGATCATGAAGCTGGTCCAGCCGGGCATGAACCGGCCCGTTCCCTCGCCGGGGGCCGTGACGACCAGGCGGACGAGCCCGAAGCCGAACCCCCACCCGGAGACGGTCGCCAGAATGACGCCGCCGGGCTTCACCTGGTGCAGCCAGCCGGGCGGCAGGTACCGGACGGCGCAGGTGGCGATCAGCCGGTCGTACGCGCCCTCGCCGCCGTCCGGGTCGCCGACCAGCCCGTCGCCGACGATCAGCCGGGGAGCGAACCCGGCCGCCCGGATCGCGGCGGCGGCACGCTCGGCCACCAGCGGGTCGTACTCGATGCTGGTCAGGTTGGCGTCCCCGAGGCGGTGGGCCCCGAGGGCGGTCGAGTAGCCGGTGCCGGTGCCGATCTCCAGCACCCGGTGCCCGGCTTCGGCATCGAGCTGCTGCCACATGCCCAGCACCAGCGACGGCAGGGTGGAGGACGACGACGGCGTCCCGGTCACGGTGCCCCCGGTCACGTCCTCGGGGCGGACGTGACCGTCGAGTTGGGTGATCAGCGTCTCGTTCGCGTAGACCTGCCTCAGCCATCCGGGGTCGGTCCGGTGCACGGGCCGGTACGCGGTCGGGCTGCTGCCCGGGACCGGCACGAAGAACGACCCGACGAACAACTCCCGCGGCACGGCGAGCGCGGCGGCCCGCCACGCCGGATCGCCGATCGCGTCGTCCCCGGCGAGGCCGTCCACCAGGGCGGCGCGAAGCCGGTCCGAGGTGCTCATGAGTCGGGGCCCTTCTCCAGGAGGTCGGCGATCGCGCGGACGATCGCCGAGGTGGTGTCGACACCCTGCCAGGCCCAGGGCCCGCTGACGTGGCATTCCGAGAAGGACCACTCACAAGGGGCGGTCACCACGAGGTCGACTTACGACGCCGTCTTATCGATCTTCGGGGCGGTCTGGTTCACCGACCCGGAGAGGCTGCTGCTGACGGCCGGGTTCACGGACCCGGATGTCCGAGTTCTCGACGCTCCCGAGCCCGGCCACATCGGAACCCTGATCGCCCGCGCCGTAGTTGTGTGACCTTCGAGAGCGGAGCGGCTCCACGGCCCGCGCCGGGGAACCCCACGCCGCCCGGAAAATCCGCTGGCGCAATGCTCGCGGAGCATCGAGGCTGGTCAGCGTGCCAGAACCCAAGTATCAGATCCGCGCCCTCCACACCCCCTCCACGGTGACCGTCTACCAGGCGTACTCGCCGGAGATCGGGCTGCCCGCCGCCCGGGACGGCCGCTTTCCGGCGGTGTGGAAGAGGGACCGGATGACGTGGATCAAACCGTCGTTCCTCTGGATGATGTACCGCTGCGGATGGGCGACGAAGGAAGGACAGGAGACCGTCCTCGCGGTCGAGATCACCCGCGAGGGCTTCGAATGGGCCCTGGAGAACAGTTGCCTGTCCCACTACAAGCGCGGGCTGCACCCCGACCAGGCCACCTGGAAGCGGGAGTTGAGGCGGTCGCCGGCCCGCGTGCAGTGGGACCCCGAACGCAGCCTGCATCTGGAGCCGCTGCCCCATCGGTCGCTTCAGCTCGGCCTCACCGGCGAGGCCACCGAGCGTTATGCGGACGAGTGGATCGTCTCGGTGGAGGACGTCACCGCACTCGCGCACACGATCCACGACCACGTGCGGGCCGGGGAACTGGAGCACGCCCGGAAGCTCCTGCCCGCCGAACTCCCGTACCCGTCGGGCGACACACTGCTGACCCATCTGGGCGCCTGAGCCCGGCCGATGTCCTTCCCGTGTAGCGAGTTCCCGGTCAGCCTTGGCCCGGGAACTCGCCGTCCTGAACGGCCGCCACGAATGCTTCCCAAGCAGCGGCCGGGAAGACGAGGGCCGGGCCGTGAGGGTCCTTCGAGTCGCGCACGGGAACGACACCGGGAAGACCGGGGGCTACCTCGATGCAGTCGCCGCCATTGCCGCCGCTGTAACTACTCTTGCGCCAGACCGACATCATGCAGGGAACTCGCCCTCACGGATCGCAGCAACGAAGGAGCCCCACGCGGCCGCCGGGAAAACGAGCGCCGGGCCGCCGGGGTTCTTCGAGTCACGCACGGGGACGAGGCCGGGGAATCCGGGGGCCACCTCGATGCAGTCGCCGCCGTCCGGGCCGCTGTAGCTGCTCTTGCGCCAGCCGGCCGCGTCGAGCTCGTTCTGCATCATCTCTGAACCCTTCCAGCGCCTCGGCGATCAGCGCGAGCGAATCGCCCGCTGTGAGCGCATCGCCACGCAGCCGATCATAGCGCCGCCGATGCCCGGAAACGACGGTCGGATCGTCGCTGGGACTGCCTCTGTCAAGGCTCTCCGAGTACACCAAATGCTGCCCGTCCGGCATCTCCAGAAGAACCATCGAGGTCTTGATGATCGTCGCCCGAGCCGTGAACGGCACCACCTGAATGACGATGTTCCCGCGCTGGGCGATGTTCAGCAGGTGTTGCATCTGGCGAGCCATCACCTTCGGTCCACCGACCACCGATCGAATCGTGCTTTCGTCCAAAAGCACCACCAACTGGGGCCCGCCCTCAGCAAGGAACCGCTCCTGCCGCGCGAGCCTCGCCGCGACTCGCTCCTGAATCACTTCTGGGCGTTCATCCGTCCCGCCAGCCTCGAACATCGCTCGTGCGTAGTCCCTGCACTGAAGCAGTCCGTGCATGAAGTCGGCCTGGAACACATGGGCCCCAACCGCCTCGGCCTCCGTATCGGCATGAGTCTGGAACCAATCCGGGTGCTCAACTCCCGCATTCCAGTCCACCCGGTCCCAGAGCCGCTTCAGCGATCCGCCTGTGTCGAGCAACCGGTCCGCCTGCACGACCATGTCCGGCGACATGCGCCTCTGGCCGGACTCGTACCTGGTGATGTTCGGCCTGGTGCAGTGCAGCAGCTTCGCCAACTGCTCCTGCGTGTAGCCGGCCATCTCCCGGTAGAACCGCAGCTCTTCGCCGAAGATCCGCGCCGAACTGGCCGTCACTTCGCTCTTGAGTCGCCGGTGTGCCATGCCTGACCCCCAGACGTACCGCGTGTGCGTGGTACCCGATTTCGGCCATCACCGTACCTCTGCGACCCGGATCATTGAGACCGGAACGCAATCATCTGCATGCGCAGAGTGATTGTGCGCGCTCTTGTCGCACTCCCCCCTCCGCCCCCTCCGAGGTACCCCCATGCTCAAAACGCACCGTCGCCCCCGCATGTTCGTCGCGCGCCTCGACTCCCGTATCGAGTCCACGCCGCTGGCCCGGTACTTGCTCCGGGCCTACCTCTCCGCCCTCCCCGCCGGAGAACGGTACTCGGACACCGCCGAACTGTTGCTCGGCGAGTTGTTCGCCAACGCCGTCCAGCACTCCGACGCCCCCGACGACTGCCACATCGAGGTCCGCTTCACCGTCACCGGCTCCCGTCTCCGAATCGAAGTCCACGACGCCGGCACCGACCACCCCACCCTCCACACCCCGACCCCCGACGACGAACACGGCCGAGGCCTGCTCCTCGTCGATCGGCTCGCCGAACGCTGGGGCAGCGCCAACCGCCCCGGCGGCATCGGCAAGTACGTCTGGGCCCACATCGCCCCCGCCCCCGGCCCCGCCCTCGTCACCGCCTGAAAGCACCAACTCCCATGCACCTCACCACCCTCGCCGGCCACGCCCTCTCCCGCGGCCGCACCCCCG
>NZ_JBHVJT010000055.1:0-22664 GCF_042798815.1 Kitasatospora sp. NPDC057738
TGGCGAGGCCCCGCCGGCCCCGCAGGGCGCGCCGTCCGCCGGCCCGCCCGCCTCCGGTACGGCGTACGAGGCGACCCAGCTGGCGGGCGCGATCGACCCGGCGCTGCTGGGCGGTCCGGCGGACCCGGGCACCCCGCCGTCCGGCGGTCCCGCCGTCCCGCCGCCGCCCGGCGGCCCGGCGGCCCCCGCCGCGCCCGCGGCCGGCTACGGCTACCCGAACACGGGCGGTGCCGCGGGGGTCGTCCCGCCGGCGGTGCCCGGTTCGCCGCAGGCCGCGCCGGTGCCCCCGGGGGTGCCCGCGGTCGGCCCGGGGTACTTCGCCGCGCTGAGCTACCGGGGCCCGGACGGCTCGGAGCAGAAGCTGCTGCACCGCAGCGAGCCCGGCACCCCGCACCCGGAGTGGAAGATCCTGCAGGACCTGCGCCGGCTCAACGTGCCGCCGGAGCAGGTGCTGGAGCTCTACACCGAGCTGGAGTCGTGCGACCTGCCGGGCGGCTACTGCAACCGCATGATCGCCGCGTCCTGGCCGAACGTCCGGCTCACCCACACCGCCCCGTACGGCCGCGACCACGCGTCCCGGCAGGCCGGGATGGCCGAGCTGCTCGACCACCTGGACGAGCTGCACCAGCTGGCGTCGGGCGCCCAGCGGGTCCGCCCGTTCCGGGTGCCGCCGCCCGCGCCCGGGACGGTCCAGGCGCTGCCGCCGCTCCCGCCGCAGCAGCTCGCCCAGGAGACCGGCGCCGCCTTCGGGCAGAACCTGTTCCGGTACGAGCAGCGCGCCGTCTCCCGCCAGGGCGTGCCCGAGCCGGTGTCCCAGACCCTGATGTGGGCCGGGCTGCCGCGCGACTTCGGGCCGTTCTTCTGGGCGCAGGCGCAGGAGGGCCGCCCGATTCCGACGCTCGCCGAGCTGGCCGCCGAGCGCGGCCTGGCCGCGGGCCCGGACTTCGGCGGCTACCTGGTGCTGGGCAACGACTACGGACGGCAGCTGTGCGTCCAGTACGGCACCGCGCACGTGGTGGCCGTGGACATCGATGGAACCGGTCAGCCGCCCCGGTTCGTCAACAGCGGTGTACCGGAGTTCGTCCGCTCGATGGCCCTGCTGGGCCGGATGTGGCGGCTGCGGTACGGGCTGACCCCGGACCAGGCCGGTCGCTGGACGACCGACTTCCAGGCCCAGCTCGCCGCGATCGACCCGGCGGCCCTGCAGAACGCGGACACCTGGTGGGCCGTGCTGCTGGAGCAGTTCTGGGACGGCCTGCTGTAGCGGACCGTCGCAGGTCCTCGCAGGTGGGAGGGGTCGTTCCGGTGTCCGGAACGGCCCTTCCGGCATGTCTCCACAGCTGTGCCTCGTTGGGGTTTCGCCCAGATCTGCGCAAAATAGGTCAAGAGGATGGGTCTATTCGTCTCGTCCTCGACATATTCCGGTCCGCACGACGACGGAATCCGGCCCGGGGCACCGAACCGGTTCCGGATCCGTCCGTTCCGTCCGATCATGGGCTCCGCAGCCCGCGAAACGAGGGGAAGAGCCCATGAGCGACGCCGTCCCCCAGTACGGCTTCACCCAGGCCCGCCGTGGCTACGTGCCCGAGCAGGTCGACCGAGCCCTCGCCGCCCTCACCGCGCAGCGTGACGAGGCGTGGGAACGGTTGAGCGTCCTGGGCGCCGGCATCCGGCAGATGGAGGCCCGGCTGGCCGACATCCGCCGGACTGCCGAGGAGGCCCCGGAACCCGACTACCAGGTACTCAGCGAGCAGGCCGCCGGACTGGCCGCGATGGCCGAGAACGAGGCGCGCGCCGTCCGGGAGAAGGCCGAGCGCTTCGCCGAGGACCTGCGGGACGAGGTCTACGAGGCGGGGCAGGCCGCCGACCGCGCCGCCAAGGAGTACAGCACCACGACCCGTACCGACGCGGACGCGGCCGCCCGCCGCACCGAGGAGCGGACCCGGGCCGAGGCCGAGGGCATCCGGTCCGACACCGACCGGGAGAGCCGTTCCGCCCGGGACACCGCGACCGCGTACGCCGCCAAGGTGCGGGTGGCCGCCGCCGAGGCCAGCGAGCAGGCCGAGGCCGAGCTGGCCGCCCGGCGCCGCAAGGCCGACGAGACCTTCGCCGCCGCCCAGGCCGCGGCCGACGCCGAGGACGCCGAGGTCTCGGCGACCGCCGAGCGCAAGGTCAAGGAGGCGGAGCAGCAGCGGGAGACGGTGCTGAACCGGATCAAGCAGCTGGAGACGGACGCCCAGGCCAAGGCCGACCAGCTGGTCGAGCAGGCCCGCCGGGAGGCCGAGAAGATCAACGCGGAGAGCGAGCGCGAGCAGCGCGAGTTCGACACCCGGCTGGAGACGGTGCAGCAGCACCTGGACCACATCAAGGCCACGCTGGCCTCGCTCACCGGGGCGGCGGTCGGCCAGATCGAGCCCGAGGTGGCGGCGGCCGCCGTCGCGGCCGCCCGGGCCGCCCAGGACTCCGTCGTGCCCGCCGCGCCCCCCGCGCCCCCCGCGCCGCGGGAGGCGGTCGTCGACGCGGTCGTCGACGCCTCGCCGGTGGACTCGGAGGCGGACACCGGGGAGATCCCGGTGGCCGACCTGCGCAAGACCCTGACTCCCGCGGCTCCCGCCGGGGCCAAGGCCCCCGCCCGGGAGAGGTCGGCGACCGTGCTGCGGACGCCGGTGGTCGGCAGCAGCGCCACCAGGGCCATCGGCGGGCCCGTGGCGACCGGCCCGGTGCCGCCGAAGCCGGCCTCGCCGCCCGCCGAGGAGACGGTCGAGGGGACGGCCGGGGCCGAGGAAGCGGCCGAGGGAACGGCCCAGGGAACGGCCGAGGCGAAGGCGGTCGACGGGCCGGCCGCTGCCGGGAAGGGCGACGGGCGGTCCTCGGAGGCCGAGACCCGGATCGTTCCGAAGATCATCATCGTGGACGACGGCAGCGACTACGCGACCCCCCACACGGTGAGCTACAACCGCCGCTGACCGGCGCGTCCGACCACGCGCCGCGAAGGCCCCGACCGCGCGGTGAGAGGCGGTCGGGGCCTTCGCCGTGCCGGGCGCGCCCGGGCCGACGGGATGGGAGCGAGCCCGGGTCGACGGGCGGGCTTCGGGACAGGACGGCGGTCGACGGGGTGGGCCCCCGGGAACGAAAGAGGCCGAGACCCGTGGCGCCCTCCAGGAAAGGGCGCCACGGTTCCCGGCGCTTGGGCGGGCGCCCCCACCCAGGGCCGCCCGGCCTCGCACCTCCGACCCCCATCGGGGGTGCGACAGTGCCCTCCACAGCCATCCCCCACGGTTGGGTGCGGCGGGCACGTTCACCATGGTGCGCGATCTCCATGGACGGCCAGTGACAGGAGTATGTCCAGTTCGTGGCGGATAGCCGTGCCCCGTTCGGGCCGGCTCCCGGTTGGTTCGTCCACCGGCCGGTCCGGTGTTCCGTCCAGTCGTTCGTTCTCGGACGTGTTCCTGACAATCCGTGCGGGCGGCCGCGCGGATGCCCGGTGCTCCGGGTCCCCGGCCGACCCCGGCCGACCCCCTTTCGCCCCCTTTCACCCCCTTCCGGTCCCGGCGCGGCCCCAACGCGGCCCCGCCGCGGGTCCGGCACGGCCCCGGTCCGGCCTCGCCGAAGCCGTGGACCGCGTGCGCGTCCCTGCCGCGGCGTAGGCTGGAGACCCCCGGCCGCTCGGCGTGCCGGGCCGTTCGCGTTGCCCCGGCGGGCCTTCGCCGCCCCGGGGCAGCATCAGCCACGGGACGAAGAAGAGACCCCAGATGAGCCTGACCGGACTGCTCGATGTCGTCGCGCGGGACGCGGCGCTCGCCGAGGCGATCGAGGCGGCCACCGCCCCCGGAGCCGCGGCCGGTGGACGCCGCCACCTGGACCTGGTCGGACCGCCCGCCGCCCGGCCGTTCGCCATCGCCGCGCTGGCCCGCGCGCTCGCCGGGCAGGCCGCCGGGGACCGGGGCCGCCCGGTGCTCGCCGTCACCGCGACCGGCCGGGAGGCCGAGGACCTCGCGGCCTCACTGCGCTCCCTGCTGCCCGTCGACGCCGTCGCCGAGTTCCCGGCCTGGGAGACCCTGCCGCACGAACGGCTGTCGCCCCGCTCGGACACCGTCGGGCGCCGGCTGGCCGTACTGCGCCGGATCGTGCACCCGCGGGCGGACGATCCGGCGGCCGGGCCGGTCCAGGTGGTGGTCGCCCCGGTCCGCTCGGTGCTCCAGCCGCAGGTCAAGGGGCTGGCCGAGCTGGAACCGGTGGCCGTCCGGCGCGGCGAGTCGTACGACCTGGGGGAGGTGGCCCGCCGGCTCTCCGCCGCCGCCTACGCGCGCGTCGAACTGGTCGAGAAGCGCGGCGAGTTCGCCGTCCGCGGCGGCATCCTGGACGTCTTCCCGCCGACCGAGGAGCACCCGCTGCGGGTGGAGTTCTGGGGCGACGAGGTGGAGGAGGTCCGCTACTTCAAGGTCGCCGACCAGCGCTCGCTGGAGATCGCCGAGCACGGTCTGTGGGCGCCGCCCTGTCGCGAGCTGCTGCTTACCGAGGAGGTGCGGGCCCGGGCCGCCGAGCTGTCCGCCGAGCACCCCGGGCTGGCCGAGATCCTGGACAGGATCGCCGAGGGCATCGCGGTCGAGGGCATGGAGTCGCTGGCGCCGGTGCTGGTGGACGACATGGAGCTGCTGGTCGACGTGCTGCCGCTCGGTTCGGTCGCGGTGGTCTGCGACCCCGAGCGGGTCCGCACCCGGGCCGCCGACCTGGTGGCGACCAGCCAGGAGTTCCTGCACGCCTCCTGGGTCGCGGCCGCGGCCGGCGGGGACCGCCCGATCGACCTGGAGACCATCGACGTCTCCGCCGCCTCGCTGCGCTCGCTCGCCGAGGTGCGCGAGCACGCCGCCGAGATCGGGCTGCCCTGGTGGTCCGTCAGCCCGTTCGCGACCAGCGAGTCGACCGTCGACGGCATCCCGGCCCGCGACGGAGTCGCCGGTTGGCACGGCGACGCCAACACGCTGACCCTCGGCATGCACGCCGTCGAGGCCTACCGGGGCGACACCGCCCGGGCGATCGCCGACGCCAAGGAGCGGCTGGCCGCCGACTGGCGGGTCGTCATGGTGACCGAGGGTCACGGCCCGGCCTCCCGGCTCGCCGAGGTGCTGGGCAACGAGGGCATCCCGGCCCGCCTGGTCGCCGACCTCGCCGAGGCGCCCACCCGGGACGTCGTCCACGTCTCCTGCGGCTCGATCGAGCACGGCTTCGTCGACGAGAACCTGAAGCTCACGGTCATCACCGAGACCGACCTGTCCGGCCAGAAGTCCTCCACCAAGGACATGCGCCGGATGCCCTCGCGCCGCCGCAACGCGATCGACCCGCTGGCGCTGGTGGCCGGCGACTACGTCGTCCACGAGGCGCACGGCGTCGGCAAGTACGTCGAGATGGTGCAGCGCACCGTCCAGGGCGCCACCCGCGAGTACCTGGTGCTGGAGTACGCCCCGGCCAAGCGCGGCCACCCCGGCGACCGGCTGTTCGTGCCGACCGACCAGCTCGACCAGGTCACCAAGTACGTCGGCGGCGAGGCCCCGACGCTGCACCGGCTCGGCGGCGCGGACTGGGCGAAGACCAAGCAGCGGGCCAAGAAGGCGGTCAAGGAGATCGCCGCCGACCTGATCAAGCTGTACTCGGCGCGGATGGCCGCCCCCGGCCACACCTTCGGCCCGGACACCCCGTGGCAGCGGGAGCTGGAGGACGCCTTCCCGTACGCGGAGACGCCGGACCAGCTGACCACCATCGCCGAGGTCAAGTCGGACATGGAGAAGTCCGTCCCGATGGACCGGCTGATCTGCGGCGACGTCGGCTACGGCAAGACCGAGATCGCCGTGCGGGCCGCGTTCAAGGCCGTGCAGGACGGCAAGCAGGTGGCGGTCCTGGTGCCGACCACGCTGCTGGTGCAGCAGCACTTCTCGACCTTCGCCGAGCGCTACGCGAACTTCCCGGTGAACGTGAAGGCGCTGTCCCGCTTCCAGACCGACACCGAGGCCAAGGCCGTGCTGGAGGGGCTGTTCGAGGGCTCGGTGGACGTCGTCATCGGCACCCACCGGCTGTTCTCCTCCGAGACCAGGTTCAAGGACCTCGGCCTGGTCATCGTCGACGAGGAGCAGCGCTTCGGCGTCGAGCACAAGGAGCAGCTGAAGAAGCTGCGCGCCAACGTGGACGTGCTCACCATGTCCGCGACCCCGATCCCGCGCACCCTGGAGATGGCGGTCACCGGCATCCGCGAGATGTCCACCATCACCACCCCGCCGGAGGAGCGGCACCCGGTGCTGACCTTCGTCGGGCCGTACGACGAGAAGCAGATCTCGGCCGCGATCCGGCGTGAACTCCTGCGCGAGGGCCAGGTGTTCTACATCCACAACCGGGTCGAGTCGATCGACAAGGCGGCCGCCCGGCTGAAGGACCTGGTGCCCGAGGCGCGGATCGCCACCGCGCACGGGCAGATGGGGGAGAACCAGCTGGAGAAGGTCGTCGTCGACTTCTGGGAGAAGGAGTTCGACGTCCTGGTGTCGACCACGATCGTGGAGTCCGGCATCGACATCTCCAACGCCAACACGCTGATCGTGGAGCGCGGCGACACCTTCGGCCTCTCCCAGCTGCACCAGCTGCGCGGCCGGGTCGGGCGAGGCCGCGAGCGCGGCTACGCGTACATGCTGTACCCGCCGGAGAAGCCGCTCACCGAGACCGCGCACGAGCGGCTGGCCACCATCGCCCAGCACACCGAGATGGGCGCCGGCATGTACGTCGCGATGAAGGACCTGGAGATCCGCGGCGCGGGCAACCTGCTCGGCGGCGAGCAGTCCGGGCACATCGCGGGCGTCGGCTTCGACCTCTACATGCGGATGGTCGGCGAGGCGGTGGCGGAGTTCCGCGAGTCGCTGGCGGGCGGCGGGGAGCCGGAGGAGGAGCCGCTGGAGGTGAAGATCGAGCTGCCGGTCGACGCCCACGTGCCGCACGACTACGCGCCCGGCGAGCGGCTGCGGCTGCAGGCGTACCGCTCGATCGCCGCGGTCAACTCGGAGGAGGACATCCAGCAGGTCCGGGACGAGCTGGTGGACCGCTACGGCAAGCTGCCCGAGCCGGTGGAGAACCTGCTGCTGGTCGCGGCGCTGCGGCTGTACGCCCGGCGGTGCGGGATCTCGGACATCACCCTCCAGGGCTCCAACGTCCGCTTCGGGCCGGTGGAGCTGCGGGAGTCCCAGCAGCTGCGGCTGAACCGGCTCTACCCGCGCAGCCAGGTGAAGGCGGCGGCCCAGCAGTTGTTGGTGCCGCGCCCGAGCACCGGGCGGATCGGCGGCAAGCCGCTGGTCGGTCGGGAACTGCTGGGCTGGTGCACCGAGTTCCTGTCGGCCATGTTCGACGACCTGGCGGGGGCGAAGAAGTAGGCATCCGGAGGGCCCCGCCCTCCAGGTGGTTCACGGCGGTCTCGGGCTCTGCCCCGGGGCCGCCGTTCCGTGTGGACGGGCGCCGGCCGTCGTTGACGCGGTGCGGCGGCCGGCCGACTGTGAACAGCTGCGTCAGCCGAGCTTCCACTGGCCGGTCTGCGGGGCGAAGCCGCTGTCGAGGCCGAACTGGGCCTTGTCGAGCTTGGCGTCCTTCGGGACCTCGAAGGTGACGAAGCCGAGGGCGCTCTCGCCGGGCGCGATGTTGGCGGGGACCTGGAAGCCCGGGCCGGCCTTGGTGTCCGCGATCGTGCTGCCGAAGGCCTGGCCCTGGGCGTCCACCACCTTGGCGCTGTTGCCCGGGACGTCGCTGTAGGCCTTCTTGCCGCTCGCCTTGATCCGGAACTGGACCGAGACGAAGCGCTTGCCGTCGGCCGGGTGGGTGAACTCGTCCTCGCCCTCGGCGTTGTCGACCACCTTCACCAGCGTCACGTCGGCGGTGTCGGCCGGGTCGTTGCCCTTGAGCGCGATGGTGTCGCCGAGCTTGGCGGGCGCCTTGCCGGTGTCGGCGGGCGTGTCCCCGGCGGGCTTGGCGGCCCCGGAGCCGGTGGCGGCCGCGGTCTGCTTCGCCTCCGTCGAGACGGAGGCGCCGCCGGTGGAGTTGCACGCCGTCGCGCTCAGGGTGACCAGCGCGGCACCCAGGAGCAGGACGGCGGTGCGGCGGGTGGCGCCGCGCCGGGCGGTGGCGCGGCGGACGGCGGTGCGGCGGGCGTTCGCGGACATGGATGTCTCCCGGTGATCGGTGCTCTTCCCTGCGCCGCCCCGTTCGGTGGCGACGGAGAGATCACACCACTCGGTCGTGAACCATGTCAATGCGATTTCACAAAAGAGCTCTGTTCACATGTGAACTGTGATCGAGGGGTGCGTCGCTATGCTGTGCGGTCACAGCCCCCGCCCCCGCCCCGGCTGTGCGGTCGCAGCCCCCACCGAAGGAGCCCCCGTGCCGGACCGTCCCGAAGTGACCGCCGCCGAGATCGCCCGGCTGGCCGGCGTCGGCCGGGCCGCGGTCAGCAACTGGCGCCGCCGCCACCCCGACTTCCCGCGCCCGGTCGGCGGCACCGACGCCAGCCCGGCCTTCGCGCTCGCCGAGGTCGAGTCCTGGCTGCGCGCCCAGGGCAAGATCGCCGAACTCCCGCTGCTGGAGCGGGTCTGGCAGCTCGTCGACACCCTCCGCGACCCGGCCGGTCACCCCGCCGCCCCGCTGGTCGAGGCCGGCGCCCTGCTCCTGCTGCTGCACCGCGAGCCCGCGCAGTGGGCCGGGCTCGCCGACCGGCCCGACACCCGGCTCGCCCTCGCGCTGCCCCGGGCCGTCACCGGCGCCGCCGTGCACGCCTTCGGCCCCGACGGCGCCCGCACCCTCGGCCTCCCGGGCCTGCTCGGCAGCACCCAACTGGACCTCGCCCGGCTGCTCGCCGAACTCGCCGCGCAGACGGGCCCGGTCGGCGCGTACGAGCAGCTGCTCACCCGGTACGCCGAGGCCAACACCCGGCAGCTCAGCCCCACCCCGCCGGAGGCCGCCGAACTGCTCGCCGCCGTCGCCGGCGTCCCCGCCACCGTGCTCGACCCGGCCGTCGGCCTCGGCTCCGTCCTGCTCGCCCACCCGCCGACCACCGGCCGCTACGGCCAGGACGCCGACCCGGTCACCGCCGCCCTCGCCCGGCTCCGGATCGCCCTGCACACCCCCGCCGACGACCCCGGCCCGCTCCCGCTCGACCTGCGGGCCGGCGACGCCCTGCGTGCCGACGGCTTCCCCGGCGACACCTTCGAGGCCGTGCTCTGCCAGCCCCCGTACAACGAGCGCGACTGGGGCCACGACGAGCTGCAGTTCGACACCCGCTGGCCCGGCGGGCTCGTCCCGCCGCGCGGCGAGTCCGAACTCGCCTGGGTGCTGCACTGCCTGGCGCACACCCGCCCCGGCGGCCTCGCCGCCCTGCTGCTCCCGCCGACCGTGGCCGCCCGCCGGGCCGGCCGCCGCATCCGGGCCGAACTGCTCCGCTCCGGTGCGCTGCGGGCCGTCATCGCGCTGCCGGCCGGCGCCGCCCCGCCGTACGGCGTCCCGTTGCACCTGTGGGTGCTGCGCGCACCCCGGCCGGGCGGCGACTTCCGCCAGGTGCTGATGCTCGACGCCGGGGCGGCGCTCGCCGGTCCGGGCGGGGCCGCCGGGGCGCAGGCCGCCGAGGGCGGCCGGGACAAGGTCGACTGGACCGAGCTGCGCCGCACCGTCCTGGAGGCCTGGCGCGGCTTCGACCTCGCCGCGCGCGAGGGCCTGCCGGTCCCCGCCGACCGTCCCGGCGTCCACCGGGCGATGGCCGCCATCGACCTGCTCGACGACGAGACCGACCTCTCCCCGGCCCGGCACGTCCCGCCCGCCGCCCCGCTCGGCGGCGCGGCCGAACTCTCCCACCTCGGCGGCCGGCTGGCCGAGCTGCTGGCCGATCTGCCCGACCCGGTCGCGCTGCTGCCGCGGCCCGGCGCCGTGACCGGTGCCGCGTCCGGTGCCGCGTCCGACGGGATGGCCGGCGCTGCGTCCGGCGGGGCGTCCGGTACGGCTCCCGTCGGGGTGGTCACCATCGGCGAGCTGGTCCGCGGCGGCGCGCTGGAGGTGCACTCCTCCGGCACCGGCGCCGCCACCAAGCCGGCCGGGTCGGGTTCGGGCGGCACCCCCGTCGTCACCGACCAGGACCTCGCCACCGGCGCCGCGCCCAGCGCCGTCCTGGCCGCCGGCCCCGGCCCGGCCGGGGACGTCCGCACCCGCCCCGGCGACGTCCTGGTCCCCGCCCTCGGCGGCGGCACCGCCCGGGTCGTCCCCGCCGAGGGCCCGCTGGTCGGCGCCGCCCTCGGCCGCCAGCTCCACCTCCTGCGGCCCGACCCGGCCGCCCTCGACCCCGAGTTCCTGGCCGGCCAGTTCCGCTCCACCGCCGGCACCCGGCGCGCCGCCAGCCATGCCACCACCACCGCCCGGCTCGACATCCGCCGGGTCGAACTGCCCCGCCTCCCGCTCCCCGCCCAGCAGCGCCTCGGCGCCGCCTTCGCCCGCCTCGCCGCCTTCGACACCGCCCTCGCCCAGGCCGCCGCCCTCGGCCGCAGCCTCGCCCAGGCCGCCACCGACGCCCTGGCGACCGGCACCCTGGCGCCGCCGGACTGACACCCGCCCCGCGGACCGGGGCCGGGGCCGCGGGGCCCGATCCGGCAGGACCCGCAGCGCGCGCCCGCAGGTGACCCCGGCTCAGTAGCGGCGCGGTACCGGCGGGATACCGATGCGGCAGCGGGCGGACGGAAGCCCTCCGGAGCGGCCGGGCCGGGCGGTACGGTGTGCGGAACCGCTCGCACCGCCCTCGGTGCCGGTCCTCACCAGCTCAGGAGCGCGCATGTCAGGGCAGTACCCCGGGCAGTTCGGACCGCCGCCCGGCGGGGCGCCGTACGGGCCGGGGCCCGGGCAGGGGTACGCGCCGGGCCCGGTGCCGGGCCCGCCCGCACCCGGGGGAGCGGCCGGGCCGGGGGGAGTGGCCGGACCGCCCCCGATCCCCGGACGGTTCGGGGTGGTTGTGCGGGTGCTGTGCGCGCTGGCCCCGCTGGTCACCTTCGGCCTGCTCGGGGTCGTCCCCTCGCTGCTGCTGGCGGTCCGGCGCCGACGGGCGTACGACATCCTCGGCGCGGCGGTGTTCTGCGCGCTGCTGCTCGCCATGATCGTCTCCGCCGGGGTCGCGGGCACCCTGAAGAACCCGACCGCCGACACCACCGGCCAGATCACGCTGGCCGTGCTCTGGCTCCTGCCGACGGCGCACTTCCTGGTGATGGACAGCCGCGCGGTCTGGCTGGCCGGACCTCCGGCGCCGCAGGCCGTGCCGCGCACCGCTCCGCAGGTCCTCTCGCCGTACGCGGTGCCGAACGTCTCGCCGTACGGGGCCACCGTGCCCGGGTACGGGGCGCCCGCGCAGGCCCCCGTGCCCGCTCACGCTCCCGCTCCCGTGCCCGGTCCCGTCGCGCCGACCGCGACCGCCGCCCCCGCCCCCTCGGCGCCCGCCCCCGAAACCGCCCACGACCTGCGCGAGCTGGGCGAGTTGCTGCGCCGCCAGGCCCGCGAGGACCGGCCGTGACCGCCACCCGGCTGATCGCCGGCCGCTACCGGCTCACCGAGAAGATCGGCCACGGCGGCATGGGCCAGGTCTGGGCCGGCCAGGACGAACGACTGCACCGCCCGGTCGCGGTCAAGCTGCTCCGCCCCGAGCACCTGCTCCCCGGCGGGACCGGCCCCGGAGGCGAACGGGCCCGCCACGGCGACGAGTTGAGCCGCCGCTTCCTGCGCGAGTGCCGGATCACGGCCGCGCTCGACCACCCCGGGCTGGTCACCGTCTTCGACGCGGGCGAGGACGAGGGCGAGCTCTACCTCGTCATGCAGCGCATCCCCGGGGTCAGCCTGGCCGACCTCATCGCCGAGGACGCCCCCTTCCCGATCGAACGCGCGGCGGCCGTCGCCGCCCAGCTGTGCACCGCGCTGGCCGCCGTCCACGCCATCCCGGTGGTCCACCGCGACCTCAAGCCGAGCAACGTCATGGTCCGCGAGGACGGCCGGACCGTCCTGCTCGACCTCGGCATCGCCACCGCCCTCGACACCGAGACCACCCGGCTGACCCTCACCGGCGTGCCCGTCGGCAGCCCCTCCTACATGGCCCCCGAACAGGCCCTCGCCGCCACCACCGACCCGCGCAGCGACCTCTACGCGCTCGGCTGCCTGCTGCACGAGATGCTCGTCGGCGAGGAGCCGTTCCGGGCCCCCACCGCACTCGGCGTCCTGCGCCGACACGTCGACGAACCACCCGTCCCGCTGCGGGAGTTGCGCCCCGACGTGCCGCAGCCGCTGGAACAGCTGGTGCTCGACCTGCTCGCCAAGCAGCCCGCCGACCGCCCCGCCGACGCCCGGAGCGTGTACGCGCGGCTGCTCCCGCTGCTGCCCCCGGCCGACGGTGCCCCGCAGCCCCGCTACACCCCGCTGCCGGACCCGGCCCGCCCCTTCCGCTACCCGCACCAGCCGCAGCCGCCGGCCGCGGCGGCCGCCCCGGCGCCCGTGGTCCGCTCCGAGCCCCGGCCCTTCCTCATGCCACCCGCCCCCGCGACACCTCCCCCCGTCCCCGCGACACCTCCCCCCGTCCCCGCGGAGCCCGACCTCGGCGCCGAGTGCGCCCGGCTCTCCGACCTGGTCGACGCCGGCCGCCACACCGAGGTGCTCGGCCTCGCCGCCCGCCTGCTGCCCCGGGCCGAGGCCGAACTCGGCGCCGCCGCACCCCTGGTGCGCACCATCCGCACCATCTACGCCCGCACCCTCCTGCACGAGGGCCACCCCCAGCAGGCCCTCCCCGAGTACCGCCGCCTCGCCGCCACCGCCGACGGCGGCCCGCACGGCCCCCAGGGCCTCGACCACCGCTACCGCGCCGCCATCTGCCTCGACCGGCTCGGTCACGGCGCCGAGGCCCTCGCCGAGTACCAGGCCCTCCTCACCGCCCACACCGCCCGCCTCGAATCCGGCCTCGACACCGACCCCGAGCGCGCCTACGACCTCCGCGAACGCATCGGCCTCCACCTCGCCGCCACCGGCGACCCCCAGAACGCCTGGCAGTGGCTGCTCCCCCTCCTCCTCGACCGCGAACGCCGCGACGGCCCCCACCACCCCACCGTCCGCCGCCTCCGCCAGTCCCTCTCCACCCTCACCCCCACCTCCACCCCCTGGCCCCCGGCAAAGCACTGACCGGCGGCCACGGCCTCCACCGTCCTGGGGGCCGGGCCTTGGAGGAGCTGACACAAGGCTCGGATGCGTCGGTAGGTGATCACGCAGCAGGCCAGTTCGAGGAAGGCCTCGTGAATGTCGTCGCGGATGTCCCAGCGGATCCGCAGGCGTCGGAAGCCGTGGCTCCGGGCATTGGTCCGCTCGGCGACCCGGCGCACGGCTCCGGGGCCGGAGCCGTGCGGCACGCCCCGGCGGGCGATCACTGGCTTGATGCCGCGCTTCCGCAGCAGGCGGCGGTACTTGTCGAAGTCGTGGCCGCGGTCGGCGAACAGTTGCCGGGGCCGGTGGCGCGGGCGGCCGGTCCAGCTCGCCGGGCGGTGCAGCTCGGTCAGCAGCACCTGGTGGAGGCGGTCCCACGCCCCCGCCTCGTGCCAGTCGCGCAGTCTGCGCCAGCAGGTCATGCCCGAGCCGAAGCCGAGCTCCTGCGGCAGCCACTCCCACTGGATGCCCGGGTGCAGCACGAACAGACATGGGCACCACGCCGTTCTGTTAGCTCCTCGTGGCGCGGATGGGGCCGCGGTGCCGGGCCCGTGCCTCGGCCCCGGCCGCCGCCGGCCGGGCCACTGCGCGGCACTGGTCCCAGGCACCCGGTGCCGGTGCCGCCGTGCCGGCCGGGGCGTGCCGCCCTGCCCGTCCTCGGAGAATCCCCAGTGGCTCCTGCCCTCTTGGAGCCCCGGACATCCCGGGGCGGGCGTGTTCTCCACCGGCCCACATCCGGTGCCCCCATGCGTGTTGGCATCCCGGATCAGGAAGTCGGCCGGGCCGACTTCCAGCGCTCATGCGGGCGGGGCGGGGTCCCCTCCCCGGGAACGGAGCCCGGGGGCGGGGAACGGGCGGGTGGGGTGGGGGTGCGGGGGTAGGTTCGGGGGGTGACGACGAATGCTGTGCCGACGAAGACTCCGGGCGCGAAGTTGATCCTGCTGACCACCACCCACCGGGTGGCTCCCGGCCTGCTGGCGTGGCCGGCGTGGGAGGCGTTGCGGTCGGCGGGGCGGGTCCTGGTGGGGGACGAGCGGCATCCGCAGGTGCCGGCGGTGCGGCAGGCCGGGGTGGTGGTGGAGGTCGTGCCGGCCGGGTCGGCGCCCGCGTTGGCGCGGCTGCTGACCGGGCAGCCCGCCGGGGCCGGGCCGACGGTGTGGCTGGGCAGTCCGGACGGGGATCCGGGGCTGACCGACGCGCTGGCGAGGCTGGCGGTGGAGCACGCCGGCGAGGTGCCGGAGATCGAGGTGCTGCCCGGCTCGTACGACCTGCCGGGGTCGCGGCTGCTGGACCTGGTGACGGTGATGGACCGGCTGCGCTCCCCGGGCGGCTGCCCCTGGGACGCCGAGCAGACGCACGAGAGCCTGGTGAAGTACCTGGTCGAGGAGGCGTACGAGCTGGTCGAGGCGATCGAGGAGGGGGACCGGGAGGCGCTGCGCGAGGAGTTGGGCGACGTCCTGCTGCAGGTGTTCTTCCACTCCCGGATCGCCGAGGAGCACCCGACCGAGCCGTTCACCGTCGACGACGTGGCCGGGGACATCGTCGAGAAGCTGATGTACCGGCACCCGCACGTGTTCGGGGACGTCGAGGCCGGCGGCGCCGCCGAGGTGGAGGCGAACTGGGAGCAGCTGAAGGCGGCCGAGAAGGCGGACCGCGAGTCGGTGCTGGACGGCGTGCCGGCCGGGCTGCCCGCGCTGGCGTACGCGGCGAAGCTGGTGTCCCGGGTGCGCCGGGCGGGCTTCACGGGGGTGCCGGACGAGTCGTACGAGCTGCCGGTCGAGCTGACCGCCGACTCGGCGGGCAGGCTGCTGCTCGCGGTGGCGCAGCGGGCGCACGACGCCGGGGTGGACGTGGACGCGGCGCTGCGGTCGGCCGCGCGCGGTTACCGGGACGCGGTGCGCGCGGCCGAAGGCCTCAAGCCGACCGGGGAGCCCGACGGGGACTCGGCCGGGGAGCCCGACGGGAAGTAGGCGCTCAGGCCGCCGTGGCGGTGTGCTCCTGGCACCGCTGCGGCGGGACGAGTTCGCCGATGGCCTCGCCGACGAGGACGACGAGTTCGGCGAGCCGTTCCAGGTCGAGGTGGTCGGGCAGCTCGGCCAGCGAGATGATCCGCTCGCCGTCCGGGCCGGCCACGGCGAACAGGTCGATCGGTCCGAGGTGCTTCTCGGCGGTGTCGACGAGGGCGGCGACGTCGCTGGGGCGGCGGATGTCGCCGCAGACGCCGACGACGGGGCAGCCCGGCCGGTCGAGTTCGGTGGCGAGGTCCTCGGCGATGCCGGCGTACTGGTCGGCGATGAGCATTCCGGAGGCGCCGGCGGCGGCGAACCGGCGGGCGAGTCCCGCGCCCGAACCGCCGTCGAGGACCGCGATGACGACGACTGACCCGCTGACCCGCATGGCCTGCTCCTCCCTGTGGACGACACCGCACCGGCGCCCACGCGTACTGCGGAGGATCGTAGGCACGTCCTGACCCTCCGCAACAGGGATTACCCCGCAGGTGACCAGGCTCACGCCCGCACCGCGGCCAAGAGTCGGCCAAGAGCTGTCCATTGACCGTCCGCGGACAGTCAACGGGCCGTCCATGAACCGTCCATGGGCCGTCCACGGAACATCGGCAGGACGGCCGCGGACCGTCGGCGGGAGGAGCGGCGGCCCGCCGGAGCGGGGCGTGCCCGTCGCACCGGATACGGTCGGTCCATGCCAGCTCAGCCCGACTCCGCCCGGCCCGCCGCCACGCCGTCCGACGCCACCGCCCCGCAGCTGTTCACCTGGGAGTTCGCCTCCGACCCGTACCCCGCCTACGCCTGGCTGCGCGAGCACGCCCCGGTGCACCGCACCACGCTGCCGAGCGGGGTGGAGGCCTGGCTGGTGACCCGGTACGCGGACGCCCGGCAGGCGCTCGCGGACAGCCGGCTGTCGAAGAACCCGGCGCACCACAGCGAGCAGGCGCACCGCACCGGCCGGGTGGGCATCCCGGGGGAGCGGCAGGCGGACCTGATGACCCACCTGCTGAACATCGACCCGCCGGACCACACCCGGCTGCGCAGGCTGGTGTCGAAGGCGTTCACCCCGCGCCGGGTGGCGGAGTTCGAGCCGCGGGTGCAGCAGCTCACCGACCGGCTGATCGACGGCTTCGCGCAGCGCGGTTCGGCGGACCTGATCCACGAGTTCGCCTTCCCGCTCCCCATCTACGCGATCTGCGACCTGCTGGGCGTGCCGGCCGAGGACCAGGACGACTTCCGGGACTGGGCCGGGATGATGGTGCGCCACACGAAGCCGGGCCACGGCGGCGGGCAGCGCGGCGGCGTGGGGCGGGCGGTGAAGCGGATGCGGGCGTACCTGCTGGAGCTGATCCACCGCAAGCGAGCGGACCTCGGGGACGACCTGATCTCGGGCCTGATCCGGGCCAGTGACCACGGTGAGCACCTGACCGAGAACGAGGCCGCGGCGATGGCCTTCATCCTCCTGTTCGCGGGTTTCGAGACCACCGTGAACCTGATCGGCAACGGCACGTACGCCCTGCTGCGCAATCCGGAGCAGCGCCGGTTGCTGCAGGAGTCGGTGGCCCGCGGGGAGAGCGCGCTGCTGGAGACCGGGATCGAGGAACTCCTGCGATACGACGGGCCGGTGGAGATGGCGACCTGGCGGTTCGCGACCCGTCCGCTGACCATCGGCGGGGTGGACATCCCGGTCGGCGACCCGGTGCTGGTGGTGCTCGCCGCGGCGGACCGCGACCCGGCCCGGTTCGCGGCCGAGAACACCCTGGACCTGGCCCGGACGGACAACCCCCACCTGGGCTTCGGGCACGGCATCCACTACTGCATCGGCGCTCCGCTCGCCCGCTTGGAGGGTCGTGCCGCGCTGACCACGCTGCTTTCCCGGCTGCCCGATCTCCGGCTCGCGGAAAACGCGGACGACCTGCGGTGGCGCGGTGGTCTGATCATGCGTGGGCTGCGCGAACTCCCGGTGGAATTCAGTCCGGAGCGCCGTTCCCCGCACGCCTCTCCGCAGACCCCTCCGCACGCTCCTTCGCAGGCCTCTCCGCAGGCCTCTCCGCACGCTCCTTCGCAGGCCTCTCCGCAGGCCTCTCCGCACGCTCCCGCCACGCCTCCGACGTGCTGAGATCGCCCTGACGGGACGTCGCGAACCACCTGCCGACGGGGGTGTGAACACCCATCAATCCGGACATAACACCGCCGTTGGTAGGCGATCGAACACGCGCCGTAATTATTGTGTGATATCGACGATATGAGCTTGTGATTGGTCTGATGATCTGTCTACTCTCCCTGGAGTTCGCAGCTGCGGACCTCGTACGCGGAACGCCGAGTCCTGCCCGCCGCGTCACGGGAAACCGACCAGAACCCTGGGCAGGGGCGGGGGAACCAGGTTTGTTGCCGTCTCCCCACGGCTTGGGGTGAAGCCGCCCGAGCGGAATCGTTTCCGCATACGGCGGCCGGGCCACCTCCCGGTCCGAACCCGACAGCTCACCTCGCAGGCGTGCGGAGAGGGACCTCTTCATGCTGTTCGTTGGAACTGGCCGTCACCGTCGTCGCACCCAGGCCGAGAAGGCCATCGCCGTCGCCGGTGTGGCCGGCGTCGGACTCGCGATGCCGCTCCTCACCGCCACCGGCGCCTCCGCAGCCCCCGCCTCCACCTGGGACGCCGTCGCCCAGTGCGAGGCCGGTGGCAACTGGAGCATCAACACCGGCAACGGCTTCTACGGCGGCCTCCAGTTCACCTCCAGCACCTGGAAGGCGTACGGCGGCACCGCCTACGCGCCGCAGGCCAACCAGGCCAGCAAGGCCCAGCAGATCTCGGTCGCCGAGAAGGTGCTGGCCTCGCAGGGCCCGGGTGCCTGGCCGGTCTGCTCCCAGAAGGCCGGTCTGACCAAGGGCGGCGCCCCGGCCGCGGTCGACACCTCCTCGGACGCCAAGCCGCAGTCCGCGCCCAAGCAGCAGACCCCGAAGCCCGCCGCCAAGCCGGCCGAGAAGCCGGTCGCGCAGCAGCCCGCCGCCCAGAAGCAGGCCTCGAAGCCCGCCGCGCAGCCGGTCCAGCAGGCCGCCCCGCAGCAGCAGGCGCAGCCGCAGACCCCGGGCTTCTCCGGCAAGGCCGGCTGGGACGCCGACGCCAAGGTGTACTGGTACCAGAGCAACGGCGCCTGGTACTGGACCAGCCACCAGAGCGTCTACCAGCAGTACGCCGGCCAGGCCGCCGCCCAGCCGCAGTACGCCCCGCAGGCCGCGCAGTCGGCCCCGCAGGCCACCGGCCACGACTACACCGTCCGCGCCGGTGACACCCTGTCGACCATCGCCGCCGCCCAGGGCGTGTCCGGAGGCTGGCACGCGCTGTACGAGCAGAACCACGGCACGGTCGGCGGCGACCC
The DNA here is from genome assembly GCF_042798815.1 of Kitasatospora sp. NPDC057738. Lineage (NCBI taxonomy): Bacteria > Bacillati > Actinomycetota > Actinomycetes > Kitasatosporales > Streptomycetaceae > Kitasatospora > Kitasatospora sp. NPDC057738. The sequence goes on from NZ_JBHVJT010000055.1 coordinate 18,608, forward strand.
GAACCTGATCATGCCCGGCCAGGTGCTGCACCTCGGCTGAGCCGGCCCGCTCGACGCCTGCCCGCCCGCCGCCGGCCCGCCCGCCGCGCCCGGTGCCGACGCCGCCTCACCCCGCCGTCCGAAGGGGACCGGTCCTACCGGTCCCCTTCGTCCGCATTCGACCGCTCCGGTGGGACAAGCTGGGACAAGCAGGTGAACTACCGGTGGGTAGTGGGGCCACACGCTGAGACGGGACCGAGGCGGACGTGGCCCCGGGAGCCCGGGCGGTTAGGCTCTGGTCGTAACGACTCCGCAATCGTCCTGCTGACAGCACCACCGTCAGACCGGACCCTGCTTCCGCAAGGAGATGCCTCGTGCCGTCCATCGATGTCGTCGTAGCCCGTGAGATCCTCGACTCCCGCGGCAACCCCACGGTCGAGGTCGAGGTCGGCCTCGACGACGGCAGCACGGGTCGTGCCGCTGTCCCGTCGGGTGCTTCCACCGGTGCCTTCGAGGCGCTGGAGCTGCGTGACGGTGACAAGAACCGCTACTTCGGCAAGGGCGTCGAGAAGGCCGTCCTGGCCGTCATCGAGCAGATCGGCCCGGAGCTGGTCGGCTACGACGCCACCGAGCAGCGCCTGATCGACCAGGCCATGCTGGACCTGGACGCCACCCCGGACAAGTCCTCGCTCGGCGCCAACGCCATCCTGGGCGTCTCGCTGGCCGTCGCGCACGCCGCCTCCGAGGCCAGCGACCTGCCGCTGTTCCGCTACCTGGGCGGCCCGAACGCGCACGTCCTGCCGGTCCCGATGATGAACATCCTCAACGGTGGGTCGCACGCGGACTCCAACGTCGACATCCAGGAGTTCATGATCGCCCCGATCGGCGCGGAGTCCTTCTCCGAGGCCGTCCGCTGGGGCGTCGAGGTCTACCACACGCTCAAGGGCGTGCTGAAGGAGCGCGGCCTGTCCACCGGCCTGGGCGACGAGGGCGGCTTCGCCCCGAACCTGGACTCCAACCGCGAGGCCCTGGACCTCATCGTCGAGGCCATCGAGAAGGCCGGCTACGTGCCCGGCCGTGACGTCGCGCTGGCCCTGGACGTCGCCTCCTCCGAGTTCTACGAGGACGGCGCCTACCAGTTCGAGGGCAAGGACCTCACCGCCGCCGAGCTCATCGAGTACTACGCCGAGCTGGTCGCCGCCTACCCGCTGGTCTCCATCGAGGACCCGCTGGACGAGTCCGACTGGGACGGCTGGAAGGCCATGACCGACAAGCTGGGCGACAAGGTCCAGCTGGTCGGCGACGACCTGTTCGTCACCAACCCGGCCCGCCTGGCCCGCGGCATCGAGACCGGCACCGCCAACGCGCTGCTGGTGAAGGTGAACCAGATCGGCTCGCTGACCGAGACCCTGGACGCCGTCGAGCTGGCCCAGCGCAACGGCTACCGCTGCATGATGTCGCACCGCTCCGGCGAGACCGAGGACGTCACCATCGCCGACCTGGCCGTCGCCACCAACTGCGGCCAGATCAAGACCGGTGCCCCGGCCCGCTCCGAGCGCGTCGCCAAGTACAACCAGCTGCTGCGCATCGAGGAGATCCTCGACGACGCCGCCGAGTACGCCGGCCGCGGCGCCTTCCCGCGCTTCCGCGCCGCGGAGTAGCAGGAACGGCCGCTCCGCGGAGCGACCGGGCCCGGCCGCCGCGCGGAGCGATCCGCACGGCGAGCACGAGGGCCGGGCGCTCCCGGTAGCGCACGCCTGACCGGTGCCCCGCCGTTCACCCCGTAGGGTGGACGGCGGGGCACCGTCGCGACCAGGAGGGGATACGGGAGATGGCTGGCTGGAGGATCCCGGGCTTGGCGGCCCGGCCCCGGTTCACGAGCCGGGCGACCGTCCTCGTCCTGGTGCTCTGTTCGCTGGTGGCGATCCTCGCCTACCCGACGCGGCAGTTCATCTCCCAGCGCGCCGAGATCTCCGCCCAGCGGGCGAAGGCCGACCACGCGCGCCAGCAGGTCGAGCAGCTGCGCCGGGAGAAGGCCCGCTGGCAGGACCCGGAGTACGTGAAGGCGCAGGCCCGCGCCCGGCTGCACTACGCGGTGCCGGGGGAGACCCCGTACATCGCGGTGGATCCGGCCGGCCGGGCCTCCGCCCAGCCCTCCTCGTCCGCGGCGGGTGCGGCCTCCTCCGGCACCGCGGCCTCCGGAAGCGCCGCCGACCGGACGAAGGCCGCCAAGCCCTGGTACGCCGGCATCTGGGACTCGGTGGACGCCGCCGACACCGCGGCGGCGGCCCCCGCCACCCCCCTTCCCCTCCCACCGTCCCCCGTTGGAGACACCTCCCCCCATGACCACTGAGAACCACCCCTCCGTCTCCGACGCCGACGTCGCGGCCATCGCCGCCCAGCTCGGCCGGGTGCCGCGCGGCCTGCGCGGCGTGGCGCACCGCTGCCCCTGCGGCAACCCGGACGTCGTGGAGACGGCCCCCCGGCTGCCGGACGGCACGCCGTTCCCCACGCTCTACTACCTGACCTGCCCCAAGGCCGCCTCGCTGATCGGCACCCTGGAGGCGGAGGGCGTGATGAAGGACCAGAGCGCCCGGCTGGCCGAGGACCCGGAGCTGGCGGCCGCCTACCAGAGGGCGCACGAGGACTACATCGCCCGGCGCGACGCGATCGAGGTGCTGGAGGGCTTCCCGAGCGCCGGCGGCATGCCGGACCGGGTGAAGTGCCTGCACGTGCTGGTCGGCCACTCGCTGGCGGCCGGCGAGGGCGTCAACCCGCTCGGCGACGAGGCGATCGGCATGCTGGAGGACTGGTGGGCCAAGGGCCCGTGCGTGTCCCCGGCGGAGGTCGAGGCCGCCGGTGAGCGGGTCGCCCGCAACCGCGCCAAGGACCAGGACCACGAGGCCGTGATCGCCGCCAAGGAGCAGAAGACCGCCGAGCGCGCCGCGAAGAAGCGCGCCGTGGAGGAAGCCGCGGCGGAGCGGGAGTCCGAGTGAGCACGACCCGCGTGGCCGCGATCGACTGCGGCACCAACTCGATCCGCCTGCTGGTCGCCGACCTCGACCCGGAGACGGGGGAGATCACCGACCTCGACCGCCGGATGATCGTCAACCGGCTGGGCCAGGGCGTGGACCGCACCGGCCGGCTGCACCCCGACGCGCTGGCCCGCACCTTCGCGGCCTGCCGGGAGTACCAGGAGATCATCGCCGGCTTCGGTGTCGGCCCGGAGCGGGTCCGCTTCGTCGCCACCAGTGCCTCCCGGGACGCCGAGAACAGCGACGAGTACGTCAAGGGCGTGCGCGACATCCTGGGCGTCGAGCCCGAGGTGGTGAGCGGCGAGGAGGAGGCGCACCTGTCCTTCGTGGGCGCCACCAAGGAGCTGACGGGCGGTCAGTTCCCCGGCCCGTACCTGGTGTTCGACCTCGGCGGCGGCTCCACCGAGTTCGTGCTCGGCTCGGACGACGTCCAGGCGGCGCGCTCGGTGAACATCGGTTGCGTGCGGCTCACCGAGCGGTACTTCGGCGACGCCGAGCTGCCCTCCGCGGAGCAGGTCGAGGCCGCCCGGGCGCACGTGCGGGCGGAGCTGGACCGGGCGGAGGAGGTCGTCCCGCTGACCGGCGCGGCCACCCTGGTGGGCCTGGCCGGGACGGTCACCACGGTGTCCGCGATCGCCCAGGGCCTGCCCGGCTACGACTCGGCGGCGATCCACCACTCGCGGATCGGCCGGGACCGGGTCGCCGGGATCGCCCGGGAGCTGCTGGCCGCCACCCACGCCGAGCGCGCGGCCATCCCGTCGATGCACCCGGGCCGGGTGGACGTGATCGCGGCCGGGGCGCTGGAGCTGCTGGAGATCATGGAGCGCACCGGCGCCGCCGAGGTGGTCGTGAGCGAACACGACATCCTCGACGGAATCGCCTGGGGTATTGCCACCTGACCCCGTGCGGGGCTTACCCGGACCGGGACCCGCACCCCCCCCCCTGGGGCGGGGACAGGGAGGTGCCCCAAAACGGGGGGGAAGAGCTTTTACCTTTTTTCCCCTCCGTCCCCCCCCCCCCCCTCCCCCCCCCCCCCCCCCCCG
>NZ_JBHVJT010000055.1:22674-54804 GCF_042798815.1 Kitasatospora sp. NPDC057738
GTCCCTCCCAATCCCGCCACCCTCTCTTCCCCTCCCTTGGTCTCTCCCCCTTACCCCCGGGTGCCCCCCCCCCCCCCCTCCCCCCACCCCCCTTTATGGTTCCTGGCCCCGGGGCGCGCCCGAGCGCGGGTGGAAAAGTTCGTGAATTTCTTCACATGGCGATCCGGCCATTCGCCGCACCCACTCGCCCGCTACGTCCGAAATGTGGGACCGAAGGCCTGCTGGCCGGGTAGCCCATGGGATCGCAGGTCAGGGCTCGCTTGAGGTTTGAAATTCGAAATCATGCGCGGGAACCCGGGCGCTGTGCGGATCGTTGCTGCTCAGGCCGGTCGTGCTCCGGCGCGCGCTCGCGCGGGGCCGTCCAGGGGTGGGGGCCGCCGTGCCGGGCCCGGTTTTGCGGCCGCGCAGTGTAGCACGGGGGGTCCTTCATCTTGTGACCGGGCTCACGAAGGCTGCTCCGGACGGTGCTGGATACTTTCGGATATGAGCACCACGGAGCGTCCTCGCATCCTCATTGTCGGCGGTGGTTACGTCGGCCTGTATGCCGCGATGCGCATCCTCAAGAAGATGCGTTACGGCGAAGCGACCGTCACGGTCGTGGACCCGCGGTCGTACATGACGTACCTGCCCTTCCTCCCCGAGGCGGCCGGCGGCAACGTCGCGCCCCGCAACCTCGTCGCGCCGCTGCGCAGCGCCCTCAAGCAGGCGGAGGTGCTGACCGGGTCCGTCACCGGCATCGACCACGCCCGCAAGGTCGCCACCATCCAGCCCGCGGCCGGCGACAGCTACGAGCTGCCCTTCGAGTACCTGGTCGTCGCGACCGGCTCGGTCTCCCGCACCTTCCCGATCCCGGGTCTGGCGGAGAACGGCATCGGCATGAAGACGGTCGAGGAGGCCATCGGCCTCCGCAACCACGTCATGGCCCAGCTCGACAAGGCCGAGTCCACCACGGACGAGGAGATCCGCCGCAAGGCGCTGACCTTCGTGGTGATCGGTGGCGGCTTCGCCGGCATCGAGACCGTCGCCGAGGTCGAGGACATGGCCCGCGACGCGGCCAAGCTGTACAAGACCGTCAGCCGCGAGGACATGCGCTTCGTGGTGGTCGAGGCGGCCAACCGCATCCTCCCCGAGATGGGCCCGGACCTCGGTCTGTGGACCAAGGAGAAGCTCGAGGAGCGCAACATCGAGGTCTACATCGAGACCTCCATGGACTCCTGCGTCGACGGCCACGTCATGCTGAAGAACGGCATGGAGATGGACGCCTCCACCATCGTGTGGACGGCCGGCGTGAAGCCGAACCCGGTGCTGTCCGAGTTCGGCCTGCCGCTGGGCCCGCGCGGCCACGTCGACACCGCGCCGACCCTCCAGGTCCAGGGCTTCGACTACGTCTGGGCCGCCGGCGACAACGCCCAGGTGCCGGACCTCGCCGCCGGCGAGGGCGCCTGGTGCCCGCCGAACGCGCAGCACGCCTGCCGCCAGGCCGTCGTCCTCGGCGACAACGTGATCTCCGGCATGCGCGGCTTCCCGCAGAAGGAGTACAAGCACAAGAACCTCGGTGCGGTCGCCGGCCTCGGCCTGCACAAGGGCGTGGCGATCCTCTTCGGCAAGTACAAGCTGAAGGGCCGTCCGGCCTGGTGGTTCCACCGCCTGTACCACGGCGCGATGGTGCCGACCTTCAACCGCAAGGTCCGCGTCTTCACCGACTGGACGCTCGCGATGTTCCTCAAGCGCGAGATGGTCGGCCTCGCCCAGATGGAGCGGCCGCAGCTTCCGATCCAGGAGGTCACTCCGCCCACCAAGCCCGTCGAGGCCGCCAAGCCGGCCGCCGACAAGGCACTCGCCAGCAAGTAAGCGACTGAGACCCCGGTGTGGGAGCACCGGGGTATGAGTCGGAGGCCCTCCGCCCGGCAGCGTTGCCGGACCACGACCTCCGTGGTGCTCAGCCGGCCGTGCGACCGGGCGGAGTACAGAAGTAGAAGGTCCCCTGCCGAAACCCTCCGGCAGGGGACCTCTCTCGTTGCGGGACCGGTCAGTCGGTCTTGATGCTCGACAGGATGTCCAGCTTGGACGCCCGGCGGGCCGGCCAGATCGCGGCCACCAGGCCGACCACCCCGGCCAGCGCCAGGAACATCGCCAGCTGGCCGTACGGCAGGACCGTGGTCAGGCCGGAGAGGCTGGCCTTCAGGGTGCCGTTGATCGCCCAGGCGATGAAGCAGCCGAGCAGCAGGCCGATGCCGGCGCCGAACAGCGAGATCACCACGGACTCCAGACGGACCATCCGCTTGATGCCGCTGCGGTCCAGGCCGATCGCCCGCAGCATCCCGATCTCGCGCTTGCGCTCGAAGACCGACATCGCCAGCGTGTTGACCACGCCCAGGATCGCGATCAGGACCGCCATCCCCAGCAGGCCGTACATCAGGTTCAGCGCGAAGGTGATGGTCTGGCTGAACTCGTCCCGGACGTCCTGCTTGGACTTCACCTCGATCACCGGGTTGGCGCCGGTGGCGTCCTTGAGCGCCTGCTTGAGGCCGTCGGTGGCGCCGTCCTTGCCCTTGACCAGGACGTCGGAGACGTACGGCTTCGGCTCGTGCTTGGCGATCTCGCTGTTGGCCAGCATGACCGGGCCGAGCATGCCGCCGGCCTTGTACACGCCGCCGACGGTGAGCTTGCCGGCGGACTCGTCCGGGTAGGCCACGGTCAGCACCGAGCCGGTGGTGACGTTCAGCTTCTTGGCGGCGTCCTCGTCGAGCAGCAGCTGGCCCTGGCCGAAGCCGGCGGTGGATCCGCTGGTCAGCTCGACGTCGGCGAGCTGGTCGAGGACGGCCGCGTCCAGGCCGTTGACCGTCCTGCTGGTGCCGTTCAGGTCCCAGTACGCGGTCGTCATCGCCGAGGAGGCGGCCACCCCGGGGGCCTTGGCGATCTGGGCGGGCACCTGCTCGGACAGGCTCATGCCGTTGGCGGCACCGACGATGAAGTCGGCCTTCATCGAGCTGGTGACGGCCCGGTCGATGGTGTCGTTGACCGAGGCGCCGATCACGGTGAGCCCGGTGACCAGGGTCAGACCGATGGTCAGCGCGGCGGCGGTGGCCGCGGTGCGGCGCGGGTTGCGCACCGCGTTCTGCTGGGCGAGCTTGCCCGGGGTGCCGCCGAGACCGCGCAGCAGCGGGCCGACCAGCGCGACCACCGGACGGGAGAGCAGCGGCAGCAGGACGAACACGCCGATCAGGGCCAGGAAGGCGCCCAGGCCGACCGGCAGCCGGCCGCTGTCGTTGCCGGTGGAGGCGCCGTAGCCGATCAGGGCGAGGCCGCCGCCGGCGAGCACCGAGCCGATCGTGTTGCGGACCACCAGGCTCTTCTGGGAGACCGGCTGGTCGCCGCTGCTCATCGCGGCCACCGGGGCGATCCGGGAGGCGCGCATGGCGGGCAGCAGGGCCGACATGACCGTCACCAGGACGCCGACCACGACCGTCACCACGACGGTGAGCGGCTTGATCACCAGCGAGCCGTTCGGCATGTTCTCGTTCATCGCGCCGATCAGCGACTGCATCCCGGCGCCGATCCCGATGCCGGCGAGCAGGCCGGCCACGGCGGAGGCGGTGCCGATCAGCAGGGCCTCGATCAGCACGGACCGGGTGACCTGCTTGCGGCTGGCACCGATGGCCCGCATCAGGGCCAGCTCCTTGGTGCGCTGGGCGACCAGCATGGTGAAGGTGTTGGCGATGATGAAGATGCCGACGAAGAGCGAGATGAAGGCGAAGACCAGGAGCATCGTGCGCATGCTGCTGGTGCTCCTGGTGATCATCTCCTGCTCGTCGGCCTTGAGCTTGGCGCCGGTCTCGACGTCGAACTGGTGGCCGGAGGGCACCACGGGCTGGGCCTGGGCGAGCAGCGCGTCCTGGCTGGTGCCGGGCTTGGCGGTGAGCACGATGCCGCTGTAGCGGCCCGGCTCCAGCAGGGTCTGCTGGGCGGTGGCCCGGTCGAACAGGGTGAGCGAGCCGCCGGTGTTGACCACCGGGTCGTCGGTGGTGAAGACGCCGGTGAGCTTCGCCTCGACGACCGGGCCGTTGGCGGCGACCCGGACGGTGTCGCCGACCTTGTAGCCGCCCTTGTCGGCGGTCTTGCGGTCGAGCGCGACCTCCTTGGCGGTCTTCGGGCCCTGGCCCTCGACCATCGGGTAGCGCGGGTCCTTGCCGTCCTGGCCCGGCGCGAAGTTGGCGCCCTTGGCGGCCCAGACCTGGCCGATCAGGTTGCCCTTCTTGTCGGCGACGCCGGTGAAGCCGCTGACGACGCCTCGGGCGCCGGCGGTGCCCGGCAGGGCGGACAGCTGCTGGACGGTGGCGTCGGTGAGGGCGGCCGAGCCGCCCTCGCTCTTCTGCCGGGCGGAGGCGGCGGAGCCGGCCGCGCGGTCCACCACCTGGACCGAGACGTCCGAGTAGCTCTTGGAGTTGCTGTCCCGCATGGCCTTGCCGAAGGTGTCGGAGAAGACCATGGTTCCGGCCACGAAGGCGGTGCCGAGCATGACGGCCAGTGCCGTCATCAGCAGTCGGCCCTTGTGGGCCAGCACATTGCGCAGTGCGGTGCGATACATGGGGTGTCCTGGGAAGGGTCGGTGAGCGGGCTGCGGCCGCCGGGCCGGATCGGTTGACTAGCTGGTGCGGCCCTTGGCGTCGAAGCGGCGCATGCGGTCCAGGACGGTGTCGGCGGTGGGGTGGTGGAGTTCGTCGACGATGCGGCCGTCGGCGAGGAAGACGACGCGGTCGGCGTAGGAGGCGGCGACCGGGTCGTGGGTGACCATGACGACGGTCTGGCCGAGTTCGCGCACGGAGTTGCGCAGGAAGGAGAGGATCTCGGCGCCGGAGCGGGAGTCGAGGTTCCCGGTGGGCTCGTCGGCGAAGATGATGTCGGGCTTGCCGGCCAGGGCGCGGGCGCAGGCGACGCGCTGCTGCTGGCCGCCGGAGAGCTGGGAGGGGCGGTGGCTGAGGCGGCCGGAGAGGCCGACGGTGTCGACGACGCGGTCGAGCCAGGCCTTGTCGACCTTGCGGCCGGCGATGTCCATCGGGAGGGTGATGTTCTCCAGGGCGGTCAGGGTGGGGAGCAGGTTGAAGGCCTGGAAGATGAAGCCGATGTGGTCGCGGCGCAGCTGGGTGAGCTGCTTGTCCTTGAGGCCGACGAGCTCGGTGTCGCCGATGGTGGAGGAGCCGGAGGAGACGGTGTCCAGGCCGGCCATGCAGTGCATGAGGGTGGACTTGCCGGAGCCGGACGGGCCCATGATGGCGGTGAACTCGCCCTGGGGGAAGGTCACGGTGACGTTGTCGAGGGCGACGACGCGGGTCTCCCCCTCCCCGTAGACCTTGTTCAGGCCGGTGGCTCGGGCGGCCGCCAGGCCGGTGCGGACGGCGGTTGCGGTCGGCGTGGTCACGGGGGGCTCCTTGTGCTCGTGGACTTGTACCTCCATGCTCCGCGACGTGATCATGGTCTTGCGTCGCTCCGCCGGACGGTTGGCCCTACCACCGCTGGGCGTACGGGAGGGCTGGACCCTCCTCCTGCGGTATGACGTGAACCCTGAGGCGGCGGGATGGCCGGAACGGATATCCTTCGTGGCCGAATCCCGGACAGTTCGTCAGATGGCAAGGAAACATGACAACTTCCGGGGCAGGGAACATGCGAAAGAGTGAGCCGGGCGACTAGGCTCAGGGTGGTTTCGCAAGAGCCCGGATGGTGGAACGCAGACACGGGCAGCTTAAAACTGCTTGGCCGCGAGGCCGTGCCGGTTCGAGTCCGGCTCCGGGCACTGACAACCGCGGGGGCGCCGACGGCGTCCCCGCCGGTCGTTGTTCACCGGATCCTCCTCGCGGCGTATCCCGGAATTTTTGCCAAGCCATTACCCTTGTACACGGGCGGTGCAGTGCCGCCACGGAGGGAATGAGCAATGAGAAGCAGCAACCCGGTCTTCTCGCGGGAGGGGTCCTTCACCCGCGACTCCGGCTACGCGGGGTTCGGTACCACCGCGCAGGCCGGGAGCCCGTACGGCCAGAACGCGCACGGTCAGAACCCCTACGCGGGTACGCCCTACGCCCAGCAGCCGCAGGGCCAGGCCCCCATGACCGACGAGCAGCTCTACGAGCTGTACAACGGGCCGTCGGCCGGCCCGGCGGCCACCGGGCGGATGACGCTGGACGACGTGGTCGCCCGCACCGCCATGACGCTGCTGACGCTGGTCGTCGCCGGCGCGGTGGCCTGGTTCGCGCTGCCGTTCGAGAACTTCGGCTTCGCGATCGCCGCCAGCCTGGTGGCCATGGTCGTCGGCCTGGTGGTCTCCTTCAAGCGCAGCGTCAGCCCGCCGCTGATCCTCACCTACGCGGCCCTCCAGGGCTTCGCGATGGGCGCCGTCTCGCACGCCTTCAACACCTGGCTGAACGGCATCGTGATCCAGGCGGTCCTGGGTACGGCGGCGGTCTTCGCGGCGATGCTGTTCGCCTACAAGAGCGGAAAGATCCGGGTCACCGCCCGCTACCAGCGGATCGGCATCGCGATCGCGCTGGGCTTCGTGCTGCTGATGCTGGTCAACATGGTCGCGATGGCCTTCGGCGCCGACATGGGCCTGCGCTCCGGCCCGCTGGGCATCGTGGTCGGCCTGATCGGCATCGGCCTGGGCGCCTTCTTCCTGTCGCTGGACTTCGCGTCGATCGAGGAGGCCATCGCCCAGGGCGCCCCGCAGCGGGAGTCCTGGCGGGCCGCCTTCGGGCTGACCCTGTCGCTGGTCTGGATCTACATGGAGATGCTGCGGCTGATCGCGATCCTGCGCGGCGACGACTGACGGTCCCTTCCTTCGTGAACCACTGCCGCCGGGCCCCGGAGCGACTCGCTCCGGGGCCCGGCGGCTTTTCGCCTAGGCTCGCTGCCATGCATGACGTAGCGCCCCTGGACGTGGATCCCCTGGTCGAAGCCGCCGAATCCCTGGCGGATCGTTTCCGCTCGCTGCCGCAGAGCAAGCTGCTGGGCGCCGTGCCCGGGTACGGGTCGCGGGCGGCGGCCGCGCTGGAGCTGGCCCGGCGGCTGGTCGCGCTGACGGCGGCGGTGGAGGGCGGCCCGCGGCGGGAGTTCCCGGACGCCGGGGCCTTCGCGGCGGGGGACCAGCTGGCCGTCGCCGCCCACGACCTGGCGGCCGCGCTCGCGGCGCTGCCGGAGGGCGCGGAGGTGGCGCTGCCGGACGGGCCGGTGGCGGCGGCCGAGGTGCTGGCCGGGGCGGTGGCCGCGGTGCGGGAGACGGCGGTGCTCTGCGGCTGAGGCCCCGGGACGCGCACACGCCGAAGGCCGGCCGGGTCGGTAACCCCGTGACCCGGCCGGCCTTCGGTGCGCCGCGCGCTGGTGATCCCGCGATCCGGTGAGCCGGTGTCAGATGCTGGCGACCACCCGGTCGGCGAGCACGTAGACGGCCTCCTCGTCGGTGGAGAAGGTCAGCGAGTACGAGCCGGAGAAGCGCGAGCCGCCGAGCAGTCGGACGTGCTCACCGGCACGGACCGCGTCGATCAGCCGGTAGGCGGCCTCCCGGTCGCCCGGGGCCACGCAGAGGGTGGTGCCGTCGGCGAAGGCGTACACGTCCAGGGTGCCCAGCGGGCCGGGGCGGACGTCGATCAGGGCGACGGCCTCCTCGGCGAGGGTGGCCAGCCGGGTGTCGGTCCACTCCCGGGACGGCGCCTGGCTGGGTACGAAGTCGGGGTGCGAGGGGTGGCGGCGCGGGTCGGGCGCGGCGACCGGGGCCTCCTCGACGGCCTGATCGGCGTCCAGCAGCCCGGCCTCCAGGCCGGTGGCCAGCAGGTCGGCCTCGCGGCGGGCCCGGGCGTCCTTGGTCTCGCCGGCCGGGTGGCCGGGGCGCAGCGGGACGCCGCCCTCGGTGCCGGGCTCGGCCGGGGCGGTGCCGCCCTCGTTGATCAGGTCCTCCAGCGCGGAGCGCAGCGCCTCGCCGAACTCCGGGTCCATCGTCCCGGCGTTGTCGACGGCGTCCTGCGGGCCGGTGGGGCGGGGGAAGAACAGCGGCCACTCGTCGGTGCCGGAGAACGCACCGGAGAACGGGGAGTCGAACAGCGGGGCGTCCTCGGCCGCGCGGGCCTCCTGCTCGGCCCAGAACGCCCGGGCCTCGGTGATCTCCCGCTCGCGGTCGGCGGCGAGCGCCTCGGCGACGGCCCGGCGTATCGCGGCCTCGTCCACCGGGGCGGGCTCGGCCGGGGCCGCGGCCTGCGCGTCCAGTCGGCGGGAGAGTCCGCGGAGGTGGAGCAGCGCGGCGGTCGACACGGCGATCAGGATCAGCAGCAGGATGGTGTAGACGGCGCTCACGGAACGTACTCCTAGCGAGGAGCGGAACGGGGTTACGTGTCCACATTGCCGCATGCGGGGCTGTTACCGCAGTGGCGAATGTCCAATTCGTCCAGGACTTTCGCTCTTGTCCCCAAATTGTTAGGTAACACCGTTCTACGCAGTGGAGTTGATCCGCTCCGCAGTGTCGATTTCCGGGTCGAAAACGAACGAAAAGAGGGCCGGATCGACCTCGCGGTGTGATTCGGCCCTCAATTACGCTGCGTCACTCCAAATGGGTGGTCCAGACCCTTCGGAGGGTGTCCCGAGGGTCAGCTCAGGCGCTCGACGACCATCGCCATGCCCTGGCCGCCGCCGACGCACATGGTCTCCAGGCCGAACTGCTTGTCGTGCCACTGCAGGGAGTTGATCAGGGTGGTGGTGATCCGGGCGCCGGTCATGCCGAAGGGGTGGCCGATCGCGATCGCGCCGCCGTTGACGTTCAGCTTGTCCAGGTCGACGCCGAGGTCACGGTAGGAGGGGATCACCTGGGCCGCGAAGGCCTCGTTGATCTCGACCAGGTCGATGTCGTCGATGGTCAGGCCGGCCCGCTTGAGCGCCTGCCGGGAGGCCTCGACCGGGCCGTAGCCCATGATCTCGGGGGAGAGCGCGCTGACGCCGGTGGAGACCACCCGGGCGAGCGGGGTGATGCCGAGCTCGCGGGCCTTGGTGTCGGACATGATGACCAGCGCGGCCGCGCCGTCGTTCAGCGGGCAGCAGTTACCGGCCGTCACGGTGCCGTCCGGGCGGAACACCGGCTTCAGGCCGGACACGCCCTCCAGGGTGACGCCGGCGCGCGGGCCGTCGTCCTTGCTGACCACGGTGCCGTCCGGGAGCGTCACCGGGGTGATCTCGCGCTCCCAGAAGCCGGACGCGATGGCGGCCTCGGCGAGGTTCTGCGAGCGGACGCCGAACTCGTCCTGCTCGGCGCGGGTGATGCCCTTGAGCGCGGCCAGGTTCTCGGCGGTCTGGCCCATCGCGATGTAGGCGTCCGGCAGCAGGCCGTCCTCGCGCGGGTCGTGCCACGCGCCGCCGCCCTCCTCCGCGCGCTTCTTGGTGCGGGCCTGGGCCTCGTCGAAGACCGGGTTCATGGTGCCCGGCATGCCGTCCGAGGTGCCGTTCACGCTGCGGGAGACGGTCTCCACGCCGGCCGAGACGAACACGTCGCCCTCGCCCGCCCTGATCGCGTGCAGCGCCATCCGCGTGGTCTGCAGCGAGGAGGAGCAGTAGCGGGTGATGGTCGCGCCGGGCAGGTAGTCCATGCCCATCTGGACGGCCACGATGCGGGCCAGGTTGTGGCCCTGCTCGCCGCCGGGCAGGCCGCAGCCCAGCATCAGGTCGTCGATCTGGCGGGGGTCGAGCTGGGGCACCTTGGCCAGGGCGGCCTGGATGACGTGGGCGGTCAGGTCGTCCGGGCGGACGTCCTTGAGCGAGCCCTTGAAGGCCCGGCCGATCGGCGAACGGGCAGCGCTGACGATGACGGCTTCGGGCATGGCGGGCTCCTCGCTGGGTGACGGCGGACCTGGCGTCCGGGAGGAAAGTTACCGCCTGGTAGGTCAGTCGTCACCCGCACCAGCGTGTGAGCTGGCCGACGTATTCCCAGGGGCTCCGCCGGCGCGCGGACCGGCGTCCTTCCCGCTCTCCGGGCCGGTCGGGCCGATCCGCAGCCGGTGCCTCAGCTGGGCCCAGCGGCGGCCCGCGCCCTCCGCCGCCACGGCCGCCACCTCGGTGCCCTCCCGCCCGGCCGCCGCGGCGGCCGCGACCGCGACCGGCAGCACCGCGGCGCCCCGGACGGCCGTGGCCGGGCGGTCCTCCTGGGGCCAGAGCCCCAGCACGGCGCAGACCGAGGGCAGCACGGCCATCGCGGCGGTCGCGTAGCCCTGGGCGGACGGGTGGTAGCGGTCGGCGGCGAACATCTCGGGGCGCGAGGCGAACTCCGGGCCCAGCAGCGAACCCAGCGAGACCGTCCGGCCGCCCGCCTCCACCACCGCGATGGTCTGCGCGGCGGCCAGCTGCCGGCTCAGCCGGCGGGCCACCCAGCGCAGCGGCGGCCGCACCGGCTTGATCGTGCCGAGGTCCGGGCAGGTGCCCACGACCACCTCGCAGCCGTTGGCGCGCAGGGCGGCGACGGCCTCGCCGAGCTGGCGGACGGCCAGTTGGGCCGGGCTGTGCCGGGTCACGTCGTTGGCGCCGATCATGATCACGGCGACGTCCGGGCGGTGCGGCAGCGCCTGCTCCAGCTGGCCGGAGAGGTCGGCGGAGCGGCCGCCGGAGCGGGCCACGTTGACCAGCCGGACCGGGCGCTCGGCCACCGAGGCGAGGCCCGCGGCCAGCAGCGCGCCCGGCGTCTCGCCGGAGCGGGCCACGCCGAGGCCGGCGCCGGTGGAGTCGCCGAGGACGGCCAGCACCAGCGGGGCCTGCGGGGCGGCGGAGCGGTCGGCGAAGGCCTCGCCGTAGACGCCGTCGGCCCTGGGCGGGTGGGTCTCCAGGACGCCGATGGCCTGGATCGCGAGTTTGCTCTCGGTCAGCAGCAGGCCGACCAGGCCCACCCCGAGCAGGCCGAGCCCGCCGCCGCCGTACGCCGCCGCGGTGGCGATCCGGCGGGCCACCCGGGCCCGCGAGTGCTGCGCCCCTGGCATCCCGGTGCCCCCTTCCCGTGCTCCTGCCGGCCCCTCCGGGCCACGGCAATGCCTGCACAGCGCTCTTACCCGCGCGGGGGCCGGGAGTACCGGGGGCGTCGGTGGGGGTGGGCCATTGGGGGCGGTGGGATGGAGGGGAACCGCGGGGCGGGTGCCACGCCCTACGCTTTGCAGTACCGATAAGCAGTCGCACGCCCACACTCCGGGAGGATCCCCGTGCGGTACCACAACTCGATCATCGACCTGGTCGGCAACACGCCGCTGGTCAAGCTGAACAAGGTCACCGAGGGCATCAGCGCGACAGTGCTGGCGAAGGTCGAGTACTTCAACCCCGGCGGCTCGGTCAAGGACCGCATCGCGATGCGCATGATCGAGGCCGCCGAGGCCTCGGGCGCCCTCAAGCCGGGTGGCACCATCGTCGAGCCGACCTCCGGCAACACCGGTGTCGGCCTGGCGATCGTGGCCCAGCAGAAGGGCTACAAGTGCATCTTCGTCTGTCCGGACAAGGTGTCCACCGACAAGATCAACACCCTGCGCGCGTACGGCGCCGAGGTGGTCGTCTGTCCGACCGCCGTCGCCCCGGAGCACCCGGACTCGTACTACAACGTCTCCGACCGCCTGGTCCGGGAGACCCCGAACGCCTGGAAGCCGGACCAGTACTCCAACCCGGACAACCCGGCCTCGCACTACCACTCCACCGGCCCGGAGCTGTGGGAGCAGACCGAGGGGAAGATCACCCACTTCGTGGCGGGCGTCGGCACCGGCGGCACCATCTCCGGCACCGGCAACTACCTGAAGGAGGTCTCGGGCGGCAAGGTCCAGGTGATCGGCGCCGACCCGGAGGGCTCGGTCTACTCGGGCGGCACCGGCCGGCCGTACCTGGTCGAGGGCGTCGGTGAGGACTTCTGGCCGACCGCCTACGACCGCGGCGTCGCGGACGGGATCGTCGCCGTCTCCGACAAGGACTCGTTCCAGATGACCCGCCGCCTGGCCAAGGAGGAGGGCCTGCTGGTCGGCGGCTCCTGCGGCATGGCCGTGGTGGCCGCGCTGGAGGTGGCCCGCGGGCTCGGGCCGGACGACGTCGTGGTGGTGCTGCTGCCGGACGGCGGCCGCGGCTACCTGTCGAAGATCTTCAACGACGACTGGATGGCCGACTACGGCTTCCTGCCCTCGTCCACCGACGAGGCGCACATCGGCGAGGTGCTGGCCCGCAAGGAGTCCATCGCGCAGGGCGGCGTCCCGCAGTTCGTCCACATGCACCCCAACGAGACGGTCGCCGAGGCGGTCCGGGTGCTGCGCGAGTACGGCGTCTCGCAGATGCCGGTGGTCTCCCCGGGGGCCGGCCACCCGGACATCATGGCCGGCGAGGTGATCGGCTCGGTGGTGGAGAAGCTGCTGCTGGAGGGCATCTTCGCCAAGGACATCGAGCTCACCGACACGCTGGACAAGGTGATGTCCAAGCCGCTGCCGGTGGTCGGCTCGGGCGAGACCGTCACCAACCTGATGACCGTGCTGGAGAAGGCCGACGCGGCCGTCGTGCTGGTCGAGGGCAAGCCGCAGGGCATCGTCACCCGCCAGGACCTGCTGGGCTTCCTGACCGGTCGCAGCCAGCACTGACCCGGCGTCACCGGCGCCCCGTCACCGGCGCTCCGTCACCGCCCTGTCGTCGCGCTCCCGTTGCCGCGGACGGGCGCGGAGGATTCGTCCACGGCGGAAGTGGTACACCGGCGTCACCTGTCCGCAGCACGTGGTTAACACGGCTCGGGCATCGTGGTGGTCAACGGCAGGACGCCGAGTGAGGCGACGGCAACCGTCCGGGAGCGGCTCCCCGGCGACCGCGGTCGGCTCCGGACACATCGGGTGGCCCTGACCCGGCCGCTGTGTCCTCCGCCGCGGGAGGCGCCGTCGTCCCGCCCCTGCCCGGCTCCGGCCGGCTGACAGGGTGCGGCGGCTCCCGCGGCAGCACCGCGCCGCACGGCGCGTGTCCCCGTGGCTCCCGGGTGGGGGAGCCCAGGCGGGGCAACGGTGGGGCCGGTCCTTCTCCGAGGGGCCGGCCCCTTCCGTTCGCGCTGTTCGCGCCGGGCGCGCGGGGTGTGCTCCGGGCGGCCGCCCGTGCTCCGCGCCGGGCGCGGCCGTCCCGTACGCTCGCACGCATGACCAGCACTGAAACGACCGACCAGGATGCCCCGCGCTACGTCCGGGTGAAGATCGAGCTCATCGCGGAGATCACCGACGAGGGCGCGCTGAAGGCCGCCGCCCTGGAGGCGGTCACCGCGGACGAGTACCTCGACGACGAGGAGCGCGCCCAGTCCGTCGAGGCCATCGAGGTGGACCCGTCGGGTTCGCTCGCCCACTTCATCGACCCCGTCGCGCTGCTCGGCGACGTGCCCGGCGTGGAGCTCGCCTCGGCGACCTGGGAGTCGGCGCAGACCGAGTTCGACCCGGACGACGAGGAGTGGGACGAGTACCAGGTGGAGGGGTCCGCCGAGTAGGACGGAACCACCGGGTGACGGTGCTCGCCGTCACCGCAAGTGAACGCCCGGTCCGCTCCGCGGGCCGGGCGTTTCGTCCCTGTTCGTCGGGAAGTTGGGTCATCTCATACGATCGCTTACCCTTCGGTGATGGAACCGTGAACGGGCGTATTGCGTTTCTGTATCCGTAATGCCCGGGATGATCAGCAGGGAGACGCGACGTGACGGCACGGGACGGTCAGGGGCGGGTGGCCGGAAGCAACTGGAGCCGACGCGGGGTCCTCGCGGGACTGATCGGCGCGCCCGTCCTGCTGCTGGCGGCCTGCAACGACAACAGCGGCGGCAGCGGTAACGGCGGTGGCGCCAACGGCAACGGCGGCGGCAGCGGCTCCGGCGGAGCGAACGGCACCCCGGCCGGTGGCGGTGCGAGCAGCGCCCCGAAGACCTCGGCCGCGGTCATCACCGTCGCCCCGGCCGACGGCGCCGCCTCCGCGAGCTTCAGCGAGCCGGTCAAGGTCACCGTCGCCAACGGCACCCTGAGCAGCGTCAAGGTGACCGACAGCACCGGCAAGGAGCTGGCCGGCCAGCTCTCCGCCGACGGCACCGGCTGGACCTCGGCCGCCGCCCCCGCCAGCGGCACCAAGTACACCGTCGCCGCCACCGCCCTCGACAAGGACAAGCTGGAGGCGGACTCCAACGCCGTCTTCACCACGGCGACCCCGGCCAACACCTTCGTGGGCTACTTCACCCCCGAGGACGGCTCCACCGTCGGCGTCGGCATGCCGGTCTCGATCAACTTCAGCAAGCCGGTCACCGACCGCAAGGCCGTCCAGCAGGCGATCACGGTGATAGCCGAGCCGGGCGTCGAGATCGTCGGCCACTGGTTCTCCAGCACCCGCCTCGACTTCCGGCCGCAGGAGTACTGGGCCAAGGGCACCAAGGTCACCCTCAAGCTCCGGCTCAAGGACGTCGAGGGCGCCAAGGGCGTCTACGGCACCCAGTCCAAGGACGTGAGCTTCACCATCGGCCGCGCCCAGACCAGCGTCGCCGACCTCGCCACCAAGAAGCTCACCGTCACCACCGACGGCCAGGTCAGCGCGGTCTACAAGATCTCCGGCGGCTCGCCCGAGCACACCACCTGGGGCGGCAAGATGGTGATCTCCGAGCAGTACACCCAGACCCGGATGAACTCGCAGACGGTCAACCTGGGCAGCGAGTACGACATCGCGGACGTGCCGCACGCCCAGCGCCTCAGCACCTCGGGCACCTTCATCCACGGCAACTACTGGTCCTCGCCGTCGATCTTCGGCGGGCAGAACACCAGCCACGGCTGCATCGGCCTGCGGGACGCCCAGGGCGCCCAGGACACCGGTACGGACGGCTTCAAGTTCTACAAGTCCTCGATGGTCGGCGACGTGGTCGAGGTCGTGAACTCCGGCGACAAGACGGTCGCCCCGGACAACGGCCTGAACGGCTGGAACATGGGCTGGGCCGCCTGGAAGGCCGGCAGCGCCGTCTGACCCGGCACCGCCGTCTGACCCGGCACCGCACCCCGGCCGGAAAAACTTCCCGGGCGGACCGAACCTCGCGGTCCGCCCGAGGAGTAGGACGGGTGTGAAACGCGAGCAGAGGCAGCGACAGGACGACGAGTTCAGCGCGTTCGTCGCCGGGAGCGGCCGCCAACTGCTGCGGCTGGCCGAGCTGCTGACCGGAGACCCGGACCGGGCCAAGGACATCGTGCAGTCGGCGCTGGAACGCGCCTACCTGCACTGGCACCGGATCACCGGCGACGACCCCACCGCGTACGTCCGCAGGATCGTGGTGAACCAGCACCGCGACTGGTGGCGCCGGCTGCGCAACCACGAGCTGCCCATCGAACGCGTCCCCGACCGGCCGCTCGCCGACGACCTCGCCGAACGGCAGGCCGAACGGGCCGTGCTGCGCCAGGCGCTGGGCACGCTCACCCGCCGGGAGCGGACGGTCGTCGTGCTGCGGTACTACGGAGACCTCACCGAGGCCGCCATCGCGGCCGAACTGGGCATCGCCCCGGGCACGGTGAAGAGCACGCTGCACCGGGCGATGTCGAAGCTGCGCGCACTGCCCGAACTCGCCGACCGCTCCGGCGTGGCGGTGGGTCCCACGACGCACATCGAGGTGACGGTATGAGCTTCGAGCGCCGGATCGGCGAACTGCTCAAGGACGAGGACCCCTACGCGGTCGGGCCGGACCCGGTGGTGATCATCGCGGGCGCCCGACGCCGCCGGGCCAGGCGCAGGGCCGGGACCGGGGCCGCCGTGGTCGCGGTGGCCGTGGTCTGCGGGGTGACGGCGGTGACGGCCGGGAACGCCCGGCACGCCGGGCGGATCGCGGGCGAGGCCGGGGCGGCGATGGCGCCCTCGGCGGCGACGGTCGCGGGGGCGCCCGCGGTCCCGGTGCCCACCGCACTGACGCCGACCGGGCTGCCGTTGTCGCCGGTGAAGCGGGTCGCGGCGAAGGAGAAGGTCGAGGTGGTCCCCGGGATCCGGCTGTCGGTGACCCCGACCCAGGACTGCCAGGACACCGTCGAACCGGCGACCGGCACCTACGGGCGCACGGCGTGCACCGACGTCCTCTCCGCCCCCGGCATGCCGTTCGACCGGCCCGGCATCACCCTGGCCTACAACGAGACGGCCGACCGCCTCGTCGTGCACAGCTACTACCGGGGGCCGACCCCGGCCCGGATCGTCCTCTTCGTGGGCGGCAGGCCCACCGTCGCCACCCTGCTCACCACCCCGGGCATGCAGGGCTGGATCTCCTACTACGGCGACCTGCCGCGGGCAGACCTCCGGACGGGGAGGATGCAGGCCGTCCCGGCCGTCGGGGCCTACGACGCCGCCGGGAAGCTCCTGGCGGGAAGCCCCGGCCAGGCGGCGGACGGGGCCTCGGAGAAGCCGCCCGCCATGCTCTGAGGCGTTCCGTTCACCGCTTCGCGTAGTCCGCGAAGCCCTGCCAGTCGACGATCACGCAGGCCTCCGGGCCCACCGTCCAGGCGTCGTGCCCGGGCGGACAGAGCATGAAGTCGCCGGGGCCGACCTCGAATCCCCGGCCGTCGTCCATGACGATCTTCATCCGGCCGGAGACCACGTACCCGGCGTGGGAGGCCTGGCAGCTGTCGGTTCCGGCGATCGGCTTCACGTGCTTGGACCACTGCCAACCCGGTTCGAACACGGCCCGGCCCACCGGGCCGCCGTCCAGGTTGACCAGCCGCAGCTCCCCCGTGCCCTCCTCGAAGGGACGGACTTCCTCGGGATCGTCGAAGTTCCGCTGGTAGAGACCGGACATGGCGCACTCCTCTCGCACGAGGACGGCCCGGCCACCAGCGGGTGGCCGGGCCGGCCCTGCTGGCCCTTCCAGTCTGCGCCCCGATCGGGGATCGCTCACGTTGAGTGGCCGCGCCCGGGCCCGCCCCGGGCCGCTCCGAGCCCGCCCCCGGGCCTTCCCGGCGCCCGGGAGGTCAGCCCCGGGTGCGGGCCACGCCGATCGGGCAGGAGGCCCCGGTGCCGCCGAGACCGCAGTAGCCGCTGGGGTTCTTGGCCTCCGACAGGTACTGCTGGTGGTACGGCTCGGCGGGGTGGAACGGGCCCGCCGGGGCGATCTCGGTGGTGATCGGGCCGTAACCGAGCGCGGTCAGCGAGGGCTGGAACGCGTCCCGGGTGGCCGCCGCGGTCTCGGCCTGGGCCGGGGAGTGGGTGTAGACGGCGGAGCGGTACTGGGTGCCCACGTCGTTGCCCTGGCGGTTGCCCTGGGTCGGGTCGTGCGCCTCCCAGAAGGTCTTCAGCAGGCGCTCGTAGGTGATCACCGCCGGGTCGTACACCACCCGGACCGCCTCGGTGTGCCCGGTCAGCCCGCTGCACACCTCCTCGTACGTCGGGTTGGGGGTGTGGCCGCCCTGGTAGCCGACCAGCGTCGTCCAGACGCCGGGGAGCTGCCAGAAGACGCGTTCGGCGCCCCAGAAGCAGCCGAGCCCGAAGTCGGCCACCTCCAGGCCGTCCGGGTACGGGCCGGACAGCGGGTGCCCGAGCACGGTGTGCGGCTCGGTCAGGGTGAAGGCCGGGGTCGGCCGGCCGGGCAGCGCCTGGTCGGCGGGGACGAGCGAGGTCTTGTGGCGGTTGAACAGCACGGCCTGCTCCAGCGGGTCGGGGATCCTGGCACGGTGTGCAACGCGAACGGCCGCCCCCGGATTCCGGGAGGGGTCGTCGCGGCCGTCGGCGGCGGCCGGTCGGGCCCGGCGCTGAACGCGTGTTCGACCGATGGGGTCGCGGTGGCCGAAGGGGCCCGCGCGCCGCGCTTGCGGCCCGCCGTACCCCCGCTCCCACCTGCGGGTTCGTCCCGATCGTCGGTTCGTGCGGGCTCGACGGCATTCGCACACTAGGCTCGGACCCATGACCGAGCACCAGCTTCCTCAGGGCTTCGAGACCCTCGCCATCCACGCGGGTCAGGAGGCAGACCCCCAGACCGGGGCCGTCGTCACGCCGATCTACCAGGTGTCCACCTACAAGCAGGACGGGGTGGGCGGCCTGCGGGGCGGCTACGAGTACAGCCGCAGCGCCAACCCGACCCGTACCGCGCTGGAGGAGTGCCTCGCGGCGCTGGAGGGCGGCGCCCGCGGCCTCGCCTTCGCCTCCGGCCTGGCCGCCGAGGACACCCTGCTGCGCAGCATCCTCAAGCCGGGCGACCACATCGTGATCCCCAACGACGCCTACGGCGGCACCTTCCGGCTGTTCGCCAAGGTGCTGACCCGCTGGGGCGTCGAGTTCTCCGTGGCCAACACCCAGGACCTGGCCACCGTCCGCGAGGCGATCCGCCCCAACACCCGCGCGGTGTGGGTGGAGACCCCGTCCAACCCGCTGCTGGGCATCACCGACCTGGCCGCGCTCGCCGAGGTCGCCCACGGCGCCGGTGCGCTGCTGGTGGTCGACAACACCTTCGCCAGCCCGTACCTCCAGCAGCCGATCGCGCTCGGCGCGGACGCCGTGGTGCACTCCACCACCAAGTACATGGGCGGCCACTCGGACGTGGTCGGCGGTGCGCTGGTGCTGGCCGACGCGGGCCTCGGCGAGGAGGTGGCGTACCACCAGAACGCGATGGGCGCCGTCTCCGGCCCGTTCGACGCCTGGCTGGTGCTGCGCGGCATCAAGACGCTGGGCGTCCGGATGGACCGGCACAGTGCCAACGCGGAGAAGGTCGCCGAGCTGCTGGCGAGCCACCCGAAGGTCAGCCAGGTGCTCTACCCGGGCCTGCCCGAGCACCCCGGCCACGACATCGCGGCCAAGCAGATGAAGGCCTTCGGCGGCATGGTCTCGTTCCGGGTCGCCGGCGGCGAGGAGGCGGCCGTCGAGGTCTGCAACCGCGCGCAGCTGTTCACCCTCGGCGAGTCGCTCGGCGGCGTCGAGTCGCTGATCGAGCACCCCGGCCGGATGACCCACGCCTCGGTGGCGGGCTCGGCACTGGAGGTGCCGTCCGACCTGGTGCGCGTCTCGGTCGGCATCGAGTCGATCGACGACCTGCTGGCCGACCTCAAGCAGGCGCTGGGCTGAGGCGGTAGGGGCCCCGCGGCCCCTCGTCGCCGCTCACTGCCCCTGCTGGTCCGCCGTGTACGTCTCCATCGCGAGGTTGAAGCGGGCCAGCAGGGCGCAGAACGCGTGCTGCTCCTCCGGTGGCCAGTCGGCCACCAGGCGGCGGGTCAACTCGGCCCGGCCGTCCCGGACTTCGGTGAGCCGGCCGACGCCGTGCGAGGTCAGCGCGAGCCGTACGGCACGGCGGTCGGCCGGGTCCTGCACCCGGCCGACCAGCCCGGCCGCGACCAGCGGGGCGACCTGGCGGGTCACCGTGGAGGAGTCCACGCCCAGGGCCTCGGCCAGGGCCTTGACGTTGGCCGGCCCGTGCCGCTCCAGCCGGTCGAGCAGCAGATAGGCGGCCCGGTCCAGCGCCCCGACCCCGCCGCCGGAGGTCCGGACCTGCTCCATCCGGCGCGCGAACACCGCGAGCTGGTACTGGAGTCGGGCGTGCACGGGGTCGATGCGGTCGGTGGCCTGGGGCGAGGTCGTCGTCATCGCGGCTCACGATCGTCGTGCGGTGAGGGAGGCTCAGAAGCAGCAGAGTACGCGGGCCGGGCGGGCCCGGGAACAGGCCCGACATCCCGGATTGCCGCCGCCCCCACCCGTAGTCTGGCGCCATGCACACCTGGCCGATCACCCTCGACGACGTCCGCGGTGCCCAGAAGATGCTCGCCGGGGTCGCGCGGGTGACCCCGATGGAGGGCAGTCGGTACCTCTCCGGGCTGATCGGCGCGCCGGTCCACCTGAAGTGCGAGAACCTCCAGCGCACCGGGTCCTTCAAACTGCGCGGGGCGTACGTGCGGATCGCGGGACTCTCGCCGGTGCAGCGGGCCGGCGGGGTGGTGGCGGCGAGCGCCGGGAACCACGCCCAGGGGGTGGCGCTGGCGGCCGCGCTGCTGGGCGTGCGCTCCACGGTGTTCATGCCGGTGGCCGCGCCGCTGCCGAAGGTCGCGGCGACCCGCGAGTACGGCGCCGAGGTGCGGCTGCACGGCGCCACCGTGGACGAGGCACTGCAGGCCGCGCAGCGGTACGCGGAGGCGACCGGCGCGGTGTTCATCCACCCCTTCGACCACTGGGACGTGGTCACCGGGCAGGCGACCGTCGGCCTGGAGATCCTGGAGCAGTGCCCGGAGGTGCGGACCGTCCTGGTCGGGGTGGGCGGCGGCGGGCTGCTGGCCGGGATCGCGGCGGCGGTCAAGCCGCTGCGGCCGGACGTGCGGGTGGTCGGGGTGCAGGCGGCCGGTGCGGCCGCGTACCCGCCCTCGCTGGCGGCCGGGCGGCCGGTGTCGCTGGAGCACTTCGCCACCATGGCGGACGGGATCATGGTCGGGCGCCCCGGTGACATCCCGTTCGAGGTGGTCAACACGCTGGCGGACGGCATCCGTACGGTCTCCGAGGACGCGCTGTCGCGGGCGCTGCTGCTCGGGCTGGAGCGGCTGAAGCTGGTGGTGGAGCCGGCCGGGGCGGCGCCGATCGCGGCGCTGCTGGAGCAGCCGGACTCCTTCGAGGGCCCGGTGGTGGCGGTGCTGTCCGGTGGCAACATCGACCCCCAGCTGATGCAGCGGGTGCTGCGGCACGGGCTGGCGGCGGCCGGGCGCTACCTGTCGCTGCGGGTGCGACTGGCGGACCGGCCGGGCGCGCTGGCGGACCTGCTGTCGGTGCTGACCAGGGTGGACGCCAACGTGCTGGACGTGGCGCACGTGCGGATCGACCCGCGGCTGGGGCTGACCGAGGTCGAGGTGGACCTGCACCTGGAGACCAAGGGACCGGAGCACTGCGCGCTGGTGGTCGGGGAGTTGCGGGACGCGGGGTACGTGGTCTCCCGCTGAGCCCCCTCCCTTGACGCGATATATCGCGTACTGGGAGACTCGCGATACATCGCGTTCTGGCCCCGCGGGCCGAGAATCGGGTCGCCCGTGCGCCCAATATCAGGGCAAAGTGGGACAGATCGCCCCATATGTTCGAGGAGATGAGGCAAGGCCATGGCGCCAGCCATCCAAGCCGAGAACCTGGTGAAGACCTTCGGCGACGTACGAGCCCTGGACGGCGTCAGCCTCGACGTCCCCGAGGGCACGGTGCTCGGGCTGCTCGGCCCGAACGGCGCCGGGAAGACCACCACCGTGCGGGTCCTCACCACCCTGCTCCGCCCCGACTCCGGCCGCGCGGTGGTCGCCGGGGTCGACGTGCTCAAGCACCCCAACCGGGTCCGCAGCCTGATCGGCCTGTCCGGCCAGTACGCGGCGGTCGACGAGTACCTGACCGGCTTCGAGAACCTCACCATGGTCGGTGAGCTCTACCAGATGAGCAACCGTGCCGCGAAGGCCCGGGCGCTGGAGCTGCTGGAGTGGTTCAACCTCACCGCGGCCAAGGACCGCACCGCCAAGACCTACTCCGGCGGCATGCGCCGGCGCCTGGACCTCGCCGCCGCGCTGGTCGTCCGGCCGCCGGTGATGTTCCTGGACGAGCCGACCACCGGCCTCGACCCGCGCAACCGGCTCGCGCTCTGGGAGGTCATCGAGACGCTGGTCGAGCAGGGCACCACACTGCTGCTCACCACCCAGTACCTGGAGGAGGCCGACCGGCTCGCCCACGACATCGCGGTGGTCGACCAGGGCCGGGTGATCGCCCGCGGCACCGCCGACCAGCTCAAGGCGCAGATCGGCGGCGAGCGGATCGAGGTCGTGGTGCACGAGCCCGGCCGGGTCGCCGACGCGGTCGCCGCGCTGTCCGGCTACGCGCTGAACGAGCCGACGGTGGAGCGGAACACCCGCCGGATCACCGCGCCGGTCACCGGCGGGGCCCGGGTGCTCGCCGACGTGATCCGCGAACTGGACTCCCGCGGGATCGAGATGGACGACATCGGCCTGCGCCGCCCGACCCTGGACGACGTCTTCCTCACCCTCACCGGCCACGTCGCCGAGGAGCGCCCCGAGGAGGAGAACGGTGCCGGCCGCAAGGCGCGCGGCCGGGGCAAGGGCGGCCCGGGGTCGGACAAGCAGGCCGTCGCGGCCGGGAAGGAGAGCTGAGATGAGCAGCGCCACCGAGCACGCCATCGGCCCGGCGATGCCCAGGCAGCGCCGGGGGGCCGCCGCCGCCCTGCACGACTCCTGGGTGGTCGCCAAGCGCAACCTGCGCCGGATGACCCGCATTCCGGAGATCGTGGTCTTCGGGCTGATGCAGCCGGTCATGTTCGTGCTGCTGTTCTCGTACGTGATGGGCGGGGCGATCAGGATCCCCGGCACGAACTCCGGCTCGGACACGTACATCCAGTTCCTGATGGCCGGCATCTTCGCCCAGACCGTCACCTTCGCCGTCGCCGGTGCCTCGGCGGGCATCGCGGAGGACATGAGCAAGGGGCTGGTGGACCGGTTCCGCTCGCTGCCGATGGCCCGTTCTGCGGTGCTGGTCGGCCGCACCCTCGCGGACCTGTGCCAGACCGCGTTCATCCTGGTCGTGCTGGCGATGGTCGCGCTGCTGGTCGGGTGGCGGATCCACGACGGCCTGCTCAACGCGCTCGCCGCGTTCGGTCTGCTGCTCCTGCTCGGCTACGCCTTCTCCTGGATCGGCGCGCTGATCGGCCTGTCGGTGCGCAGCCCCGAGGCGGCCACCTCGGCCGGGCTGATCTGGCTGTTCCCGCTGACCTTCGTGTCCAACGCCTTCGTGCCGGTCACCTCGATGCCGGAGTGGCTCCAGCCGGTCGCGTACTGGAACCCGTTCAGCGCCACCGTGCAGGCCTGCCGGGTGCTGTTCGGCAACCAGGTCGGGCCGGTGGACAGCGCCTGGCCGATGCAGCACGCGGCGCTGGTGTCGGTGCTGTGGTCGATCGTGATCACCGCGGTGTTCTCCTGGCTGTCGGTGCGCAAGTACCGCTCCTCGACCGCCTGACCGGGCGCCGCCCGGAACACCGGAGGGCGGCCGGATCAGCCGGCGTGCGGCACGACCTTGACGATCTTCACCATGGCCGGCTTGCCGTTCGGCAGCTCGTAGGTGGCCTCGTCGCCGATCCGCTTGCCGTCGATGGCGCGGCCCAGCGGGGACTGCGGGGAGTAGACGTCCAGGTCGTCGGCGCCCGCGACCTCGCGGGAGGCCAGCAGGAACTCCATGAGGTCGTCCGCGTCGCCGTCGAAGGCGACCGTGACGACCATGCCCGGGGCCACCACGCCCGAGTCGGCCGGCGCCTCGCCGACCTTGGCCCGCTCCAGCAGCTGGGTCAGCTGACGGATGCGCAGCTCGTACTTCCCCTGCTCCTCCTTCGCCGCGTGGTAACCGGCGTTCTCCTTGAGGTCGCCCTCCTCGCGCGCCGCCTCGATCTTCTGGGCGATCTCGATGCGCCAGGGCCCGGTCAGGTGTTCCAGCTCGGCCTTGAGCTGGTCGTAGCCGGCCTGAGTGAGCCAGGTCACGTTCTCGCTGGTCTGGGTCACGGGTGCTCCTCGTAGGTGCTGGGGGCTGTGCTGAGGGTGTGAGTCGTCAGCAGGGGTCGGTGGTGATATCGGTCTCAACTACAAAGCAACGCCCGCTCCCGTACCATCCGGTGCGGAAGGGGCGAAACCACGAGACTAACAAGTCCTGCTGACAAGCGGGAGGGGCGTTTGCGCGCCATTGACGGCGGCGTTACGCCCTGGTGTACGGCAGTGGTGTGCGGGACCCTCTACGGATGCCCGCTCCCCGGATCGAATATGCGCGCTACCGGGGGCGGGTGCGCCGCCCGGGGCGCGCGTTGCCCGGGCGCGCTACTTGGCCGGGGTGCAGCCCAGCAGCTCCGCGGTGGTGCCGCGCGCGGTGGTGCGCAGGGTGACCACCGCGTCGTAGCTGGAGCCGGCCGCCGGGACCGGGAAGTCGGCGACCCCGACCACCGCGTGGTCGTCGGACTGCGAGCGGACCGTGCAGGTACCGGCCTGCCCGTCGCCCTTGCGCACGGTGAGGTGCAGCTGGACCTCGGAGTCGGAGAGCACCTGGAAGGTCGGCACCGAGCCGTTGATCTTCGACTCGCGCAGCAGGTAGGAGCCGCCCAGCCAGGCGATCAGGCCCAGGCCGAGCACGCCGCAGACCGCGCCGATCACCTTGAGGCGGCGGTCCGAGTCGCGGTCGCCGCCGCGGCCGTAGCGCCCCTCGGGCAGACCGGTGGCGGTGGTGTCTGCACTCATCGGACTCCGTCCTCTCCTGGGGGCGCGGGGTGGTGCGGGGGAATGCGACGCTCCTCCAGTCCGTCACTATAGGAGGGGCACGCCCGCGGCCGGTCCGGCGGGGGCAGGGCTCGGCCGCGCCGGTGACGTTCCGCGGCCCGGCCCCGCGGCGACGCGGTCCCGGAGTGAGCGGTTCGAACGGTGGGCAGACCCGGACTTCGCGGAACGCCCGACGAGTGTGGAAGGAACGCAAGGCGTTGACTGAGCAGTTGCGACTGATGGCGGTGCACGCCCACCCGGACGACGAGTCCAGCAAGGGCGCGGCCACCATGGCCATGTACGTCGAGCAGGGCGTGGACGTGCTGGTGGCCACCTGCACGGGGGGCGAGCGCGGGTCGGTCCTCAACCCCAAGCTCCAGGGGGACCCGTACATCGAGGAGAACATCCACGAGGTGCGCCGCAAGGAGATGGACGAGGCGCGGGCGATCCTCGGCGTCGGGCAGGCCTGGCTGGGCTTCGTGGACTCCGGCCTGCCCGAGGGGGACCCGCTGCCCCCGCTGCCCGAGGGCTGCTTCGCCCTCCAGGACGTCAAGGAGGCGGCGGAGCCGCTGGTCCGGCTGATCCGCGAGTTCAAGCCGCAGGTCATCACGACCTACGACGAGAACGGCGGCTACCCGCACCCGGACCACATCATGACCCACAAGATCACCATGCTGGCGTTCGACGCCGCGGGTGACCCGGACGCCTACCCGGAGGCCGGCGAGCCCTGGCAGCCGCTCAAGCTGTACTACAACCACGGCTTCCCGATGGGCCGCATCCGGGCCCTGCACGAGTACCTCACCGAGCACGGCCACGAGTCGCCGTACGGCGAGTGGATCGCGGGCTGGGAGAAGAGCGGCCGCAAGGAGCGCGAGATCACCACCCGGGTCCGCTGCGACGACTGGTTCGAGACCCGCGACCGCGCGCTGATCGCCCACGCGACCCAGATCGACCCGGACGGCCCGTGGTTCCGCGTCCCGCTGGAGGTCCAGCGCGAGGTCTGGCCCACCGAGGACTACGAGCTCGCCCGTACCCTGGTCGACGTGGACCTGCCGGAGGACGACCTGTTCACCGGCCTGCGCACCCCCACCCTGGCGGCCGAGGCCGCCGACACGCGCGACTGAACCACCCCCCGACGGCCCGGCTCCGCGTGAGCCGGGCCACCATAGAGATATGAGCGCCTCCGTGAACCTCATCAACATCGCCGCTGACCTCGCCGTCGACGACGCCAAGGTCACCCCCGGCCTGCTCGGCTTCCTCGTCTTCGCGGCCCTCGGCGTCGCGACCTGGTTCCTGGCCAAGTCGATGAACCGGCAGTTCAAGAAGGTCGACTTCGTCGAGCAGCCGGAGGCGCCGAAGGAGTGAGCCGTCGGCCGGTCCCGCGGGACCGGCCTTCGGTGAAGCCGCCCTGGCGGGCCGTCGGGCTTCGTAGGATCCCGAACCATGACGTGGTCGTGGCACACCGTGGTGCGCAGGGCGGGGTACGGAACGGCGGCGGCGGGGGTGCTGGCGGCCGCGGTCGCGGGGTTGGGGAACCCGGGGCCGCTGATCGTCCTCTCCGGCGCGGTGGCGGTGGTGGCCGGGCTGTTCCCGGTGCTCTGGGCCCCGGGGCGGGTCGGCGCGGTGGGCCCTTCGGTGCTGGCCGCCTGCGCGGTGTCGCTGCTGGTGACGGCCGGCTACCGCGGGCCGGTGTTCGGCAGCATCGAGTCCTGGTGGTTGCTGGAGACCGTCGCGCTGCTCGCGCCGGTCGTCCCCGCGGTGCGCAGGCCCCCGGCGGCGGCCGCCTTCGGCTACGGCGCGCTGCTGGTCGCGGCGGTGGCGCTGATACCGCTGCGGATCGGGGTCTGGGCCGAACCGCCGGCCCCGCCCGCGGTGACCACCAAACTCTGCCTGATCTCGGCGCTGCTGGCCTGCGCGGTGGTCGGGGTCGGCTGCTACCTGCGCTCGATGGACACCCGGGCCCGGGCGGCGGTGGTGGCCGAGCGGCGGGCGCAGCGCCTGGACCTGGCCCGCGACCTGCACGACTTCGCCGCGCACGACGTCACCGGGGTGGTGGTGCTGGCCCAGGCCGCGCAGGTGCTGGCCCAGCAGGACCCCCAGCGGGTGGTCGAGCTGCTCGCCGGGATCGAGGCGGCCGGCCGGCAGGCGCTGGTCACCATGGACCGGACCGTGCAGGTCTTCGCGGCGGACGACGCCGATCCGGAGCCGCGCGGGCGGTCCGGGGCGGAGGCGGCGGCGGACCGGGGGGCGGCCCCGGGAGCCGGACGGGGCGCGGGGCGGGCGGCGGCGGGCGGGCCCGGTGCGCGCACCCTGCGCCGCGACCTGAGCGAACTGCCCGCGCTGGCCGAGCGGTTCACCCGCAGCGGTTCCGCGCGGGTGCGGCTGGAGGCCCCCACGGAGGCCGAACTGGCGGCGGTGCCGGCGGCGATCAGCGGGCTCGGCTACCGGCTGGTGGTGGAGGCGCTGACCAATGTCCGCCGGCACGCGCCCGAGGCCCGGGAGGTGGCGATCGAGGTCGGCCCGGACCGGTGCGGCGAGCGGCCGGCGTTGCGCGTCACGGTCACCGACGACGGGGTGCCGGGCGGGGCGGGGGACTCCGGCGGTGCGGGCGGTGGTGATGGCGCGGGCGGTAGCGGCGGTGCGGGCGGCGCGCTGGGCGGGGCCGAGCGGGAGGGCGGCGGCTTCGGCCTCGCGGGCCTGCGGGAACGGGTGGAGGCGGCCGGCGGTGAGCTGACGGCCGGACCGGGGCCGGAGGGCGGCTGGCGGGTCGGCGCGGTGCTGCCGACGGAGGGTGTGGCGGGCCTCGGGGGCTGACCGGGCGGGGCGGTTCCGTCGGTCCCGGCCGGACGGCTGATTCGAGCCTGCCGACGGGTCCATCCAGGCCATTCGGCACATCCGGCGGCGGCCGATTCGGTGTTCCGAACGATCAAATGGGCCGAT
This sequence comes from Kitasatospora sp. NPDC057738, assembly GCF_042798815.1. NCBI lineage: Bacteria > Bacillati > Actinomycetota > Actinomycetes > Kitasatosporales > Streptomycetaceae > Kitasatospora > Kitasatospora sp. NPDC057738. The sequence continues at coordinate 49,836 of NZ_JBHVJT010000055.1, forward strand.
CGGCCGATGGCGACGTGCCTCGTGGGCGGGCAAGGATGTCGGTGCGGCGATCAGGGCGCGGGGTTCCCCTGGGCCGTCCCGACGCAAGAATCCCGAGCGGGGGAACAGCCTGTGATTCGCATTGCGATGTCTGCCGAGGATCTGGCTCGTGTACGAATTGCTGGAAATGTCGACCAGGAGATGGAGGCGGTGCTGGCACTGGAGGCGTGGCGGAGCGGCGGGGAATTCTTCCGCCCCTGGCAGCGGGCCGTCCGCGGGCAGTTGGCGCGGCAGCCGGTGCTGGCCGAGCGGCTGCGGCGCCTTTCGGGAGCCAACGGTGGTTTCCGGGACGTACTGCGGGTGTGGGCGAATGGCCGGATCGTGTCGTCCGGCCGCGGCGCCGGGCCGGTGGTCCAGCGGGCCGATGTGGCCGCGGCGGTCCGCGAGTTCCACCGGGTGGCGCTGGAGCCCTGCTGGGCGGACGTCCGGTCCCGGCTGGAGGCGGAGCGCGACGTCCGCCGCCAGATCGCCGGCCGCGGCGGGGTGGACGCGCTGCTCGGCACGCTGCACCCGCAGATCCGCTGGGCCGCCCCGGTGCTGGAGATCCCCGCCGAGCGGGACGTCGAACTCGCCCTCGACGGGCGGGGGTTGCGGCTGGTGCCGTCGCTCTTCCTGCAGGGCGCCGGAGTGGTGCTCCGGCCCCGGCGCGGGGAGCCCGAGGAGGCCCCGACGCTGCTCTTCGCGATGCGTCCAGACCGGATCGGCCTTCCCGTGCCCGCGGGTGCGCCGGACGCGGCGCGGTGCGCGCGCCGGGGCGGGGACGAGCCGCTGGCCGCCCTGGTCGGCCGGACCAGGGCCGCGGCCCTCCACGCCGTGCTGGACGGCTGTACCACCGGCGAGCTGGCGGGGCGGCTGGGCGTGACCGCCTCGGCGGTCAGCCAGCACACCTCCGTGCTGAGGGCGGCCGGGCTGATCGACACCCGGCGCTGCGGCAACGGCGTGCTGCACACCGTCACCCCGCTGGGGCGGGCGCTGCTGCGCGGCGAGGCCCCGTCGGGCAGGGAGGGCCGGCCCCTCGGCGGCGCGGCCCCGCGGTGGGTCGAGGGCCGTCGGCGGGCGCTGCGATGAGGAGCCCGGGCCGTGCGGCCGGTCGCGGGCGGGCCGGCTCAGCCGCGCTCGGTCAGGCCCGACTCCCAGGCCCAGGTGGCGATGCCCACCCGGTTGCGGGCCTTCAACTTGCGCTGGAGGTTGGCCAGATGGGTCTTGACGGTGCTCAGCGAGATGAACAGCTCGGCGCCGATGTCGGAGTTGGTCAGCCCCTCGGCGACCAGGACGGCGATCTCCTCCTCGCGGCCGGTCAGCGGCTCGACGGGGGAGCGGTCGACCCGGCGCGGGCCGGTGAAGTGGTGCAGCAGGCGGGTGGTGATCTGCGGGCTGATCAGCGAGTCGCCGACCACGGCCGAGCGGATCGCCTCGGCGAGCAGCGCGGGCCCCGAGTGCTTGAGCAGGAAGCCGCAGGCGCCGTTGCGCAGCGCGGTGTGCACGTACTCGTCGAGGTCGAAGGTGGTCACCACCACGACCTTCACCTCGGGGGTGATGCCGGTCAGCCGGCGGGTGACCTCCAGCCCGTCCAGCTCCGGCATCCGGATGTCGACCAGCAGGACGTCCGGCCGCAGGGTGCGGACGGCCTCCAGGGCCTCCAGGCCGTCCGCGGCCTCGGCCACGACCTCCATGTCGGGCTGGGCCGCCAGGATGTGCCGGAACCCCTGGCGGACGCTCGCCTGGTCGTCGGCGATCACGACACGCGTCTTCATGGCGTCATGATCGCACGGGCTTTCGGCGCCCCCGAAGTGAAGGCCGGGATTCCGCCTGGTATGCGTCGGATTCAGTTCCCGCTTAACACTGTTGTCACATGACGGGGCGTCCGGGAAGGATGGTTCCTGTCGGAACGGGGCACCGAGGCTTCGAAAGTTCCGGCGAAAACCGGAATTCGGTTCAGCGGATATTCGAAAGGGGGCGGAGGGCGAAGTGGACGCGAAATACGAGTCGTATGCGATAGCCGACCCGGTGTGGTACGACGCCCTGGAGCGGTGTGACGACCGGGACTCCCGGTTCGCTCCGGGCGGGGGCCTGCTGCCCGAGGGCTGGCGCGGCCGCACCCAGGGGGTGTGGGAGGTGCTGGCACCGCCCGGCGGCCCCCGGCTGCCGGAGCAGGGCTGGAAGGTCCACGTCAGCGCCACGCCCGAATCCGCCGAGGAGACGATCGAGACGGCCTGGCGGGTCTGCCGCCGGCTCGGGCTGCCCTGGAAGTACCTGCGCAGCCGGCTGGTGGTCGCGGTGACGAACGCCAAGTACGCCGACCGGTCCGCCAGCGGCAAGGTCGTCACCGTCTACCCGCGGACGGCCGCGGAGCTGGAGACCGTCCTCGCCGAGCTGGACGAGGCGCTGGGCGGCCGCCCCGGTCCGTACGTCCTGTCCGACCTGCGGTGGAACCAGGGCCCGGTGTCGGTGCGCTACGGAGGCTTCGCCCTGATGTGGTGCGAGCTGCCGGACGGCACCAGGGTGCCCGCGGTGGAGGACCCGGACGGCCGGCTGGTGCCGGACGCCCGGCGCCCGCGCTTCACCGTCCCGGAGTGGGCCTCCACCCCGGACTTCCTGGCCGAGCGGATCGCCGCGGCCGCCGCCGACGCGGGAGCCAGCCTCGGCCGCTACCGGGTCGTCAAGGCGCTGCACTTCTCCAACGCCGGCGGGGTCTACCTCGCCGAGGACGAGGACGGCCGACAGGTCGTCATCAAGGAGGCCCGTCCGCACGCCGGACTGGACGCCTCGGAGACGGACGCGGTGGCCCGGCTGCTGGTCGAGCGGGACGTCCTGGAGCGGATCGGCCACCTGCCGTTCGTGCCGGAGCTGTACGAGTACTTCACCAGCTGGGAGCACCACTACCTGGTGATGGAGTACATCCCCGGCGAGTCCTTCAGCGCCTGGCTGGGCCGGGAGTACCCGCTCACCCGGCACCGCCCGGACGCCCGGACGCTGGCCGACTTCGCGGGGCTCGCGGTCACCCGGCTCGCGCTGGTCGAGGAGTGCGTCGCGGCACTGCACCGGGAGGGGGTGGCGTTCGGGGACCTCCACCACCGCAACATCATGATCCGTCCGGACGGCACCGTCGCCCTGGTCGACTTCGAACTCTCGACGCCGCTCGACACCCCGCGCCGGCGCACCCTCGGCGCCCCCGGCTTCACCGACCCGGCGATCACCGACGCCCGCGAGGCCGACCTGTTCGCGCTCGGCTGCTGCCAGCTCGCCGCCTTCGTCTCGCTGACCGCGCTCACCCGGCGCAACCCGGCCGTCGTCGGCGGGTTGCTGGAGCTCGTCGCGGAGTCCTTCCCGACGGTGCCCGCCGGCTTCGCCGAACGGATGACGGAGCGGCTCGCCCTCTCCCCGGCGCTGCGGCCCCACCTCGGGGCCCGGCCCGCGGCCGGGCCCCGGGCGGAGCTCACCGCCGCGGCCCTGCTGCGCGGCATCGACGGGGCGGCGACGCCCGGGCGGGAGGACCGCCTCCATCCCGGCGACGTGGCCGGGCTGCGCCCCGGCGGAGCGCTCGGGCTGGCGTACGGATCCTCCGGCGTGCTGCTCGCCCGGCACCTGGCCGGGGCCGCACCGGACGAGGAGCAACTGGACTGGCTCGCCGCCGTCGTACGGCGCGCCCCGGCGGACACGCCCGCCGGGCTGTACGACGGACTGGCCGGAGCCGGCTGGCTGTTCCACCGGCTCGGGCACCCGGACGCCCCGAACGTGGTGGACCGGCTGCTGGCCGGCCCGTTGCCCTCCTCGCTCGGCCTGTACGGCGGCCTGACGGGCGTCGCCCAGCTGCTGCTGGAGGCCGGCGCGACGGACGAGGCGCTCGCCCTGGCCGCCAAGGCCGCCGGGCGGATCGGCGAGGCCGGGCTGCTGGACCGGCCGGGGCTGCTGCGCGGCTGGTCCGGGCCGGCGGTGCTGTTCGCCCGCTGCGCCCGCCTCACCGGCGACACGGCCTGGGCGGAGGCCGCCGAACGCGCCGTCCGCTGCGACCTGCGGCACGGCCGGCTGGTCGACGACATGCTGCAGACGTACAGCTCGGGCCGGCTGCTGCCGTACCTGGCGGAGGGCTCGGCCGGAGTGGCGCTCGCCGTCCTGGCCCTGCCCGACGCGCAGGCCGAAGCCCTCGGCGCCGAGCGGGTGCTGGAGGCCGCGGCCCGGGCCGGCGCGGTCCGGGTGGTCGTCCAGGGCGGGCTGTTCAACGGCCGCGCCGGGCTCGCCTACACCCTGTTCCAGGTCGCCGCCCGCCTGCCGCACTGGCAGGCCGAGGCGGAGGACCAACTCCGGCTGGTGGAGCTGCACCTGGCCCCCCACCAGGACGGCAGCGTCCTGCACGGGGACCAGCTGATCCGGCTCTCCACCGACCTGGCCACCGGCTCCGCCGGCGCCCTGCTGGCGCTGGCCGCCGCCAAGAGCCCCGGGCAGTGCCTGCTCCCCGGCGCCCACCCCGTTCACGGGTGGACGCCGGAGCCGGCCGAGCCCGGTACCACGTCCCGGCGAGATGACGAGGGGAGGTGACTGACATGGCCGACATCCTGGCGCTTCAGGAGCTCGACGAGGAGATCGTCGTCGACGCCCCGTTCAGCTCGATCAGCGCGTTCAGCTGCTGATTCCCGTGGCCCGGTGCCACGTCCCGGCGAGATGGCGAGGGGAGGTGACTGACATGGCCGACATCCTGGCGCTTCAGGAGCTCGACGAGGAGATCGTCGTCGACGCCCCGTTCAGCTCGCTCAGCTACTGGAGCTGCTGATCCCGGCACCTCGGTGTCGTGTTCCGGCGAGATGGCGAGGGGAGGTGACTTTGATGGCCGACATTCTGGCGCTTCAGGAGCTCGACGAGGAGATCGTCGTCGACGCCCCGTTCAGCTCGCTCAGCTACTGGAGCTGCTGATCCCGGCACCTCGGTGTCGTGT
>NZ_JBHVJT010000055.1:54902-55043 GCF_042798815.1 Kitasatospora sp. NPDC057738
GTTCCGGCGAGACGGTGAGGAGGAGGTGATTGTGATGGCCGACATTCTGGCGCTTCAGGAGCTCGACGAGGAGATCGTCGTCGACGCCCCGTTCAGCTCGTACAGCCTGTTCAGCTGCTGACCCTCGGGGTCCGGCAGTAC
>NZ_JBHVJT010000055.1:55143-67670 GCF_042798815.1 Kitasatospora sp. NPDC057738
CTGGCGCTTCAGGAGCTCGACGAGGAGATCGTCGTCGACGCCCCGTTCAGCTCGTACAGCCTGTTCAGCTGCTGACCCTCGGGGTCCGGCAGTACCGGATGGCAGGTGGGGAAGGCCGCGGCACATGCGGCCTTCCCCAACTCTGCATCCTATTTACCGTTTTGGGGTGAGATAACCGTGGCCGTGGCATCGGAACCGACTACCCGACCGAGCGGACCGCTCGGCGCGCTGCGACTGTGCGTCGCCGAGGTACGGGCGTACCCGGGGCGGGTCATAGGTGTCGCGGTCGCCTGCGCGCTCACCGCCACCGGCGTGGGCGCCTGCCTGCTGCTCCTCGCGGCGGTCAGCGGCCCGTCCTACCCGGAGGATTCGGCGGCCGGGGCGGCGGCCAAGGACGCGCAGAGCCTGCTGGGCCTGCTGCTGACGCTGCTGCTGATGTCGGCGGTGCTGGTGACGGGGTCGACGGTCGCGCTCTGGACCAACCAGCGGCTCGGGCAGTTCGCGGTGCTGCGCGCCCTCGGGGTGACGGCCAGCCGGCTGCGGGCCCTGGTCGTCGCGGACGTCGCGCTGGTCGCGCTGGCCCCCTCCGCCGTCGCCGCGGTGGCCGGGACGGTCCCGGCGGCCGGGTTCGGCCGTCGCCTGCTGATCGAGCGCGAGCTGTTCCCCGCCGCGGTAGACCTGCCCTCCGCCGGGCAGACCTGGGCGATCGCGGCCGGCGCCTGCCTCGGCACCTGCGCGGTCGCGGTGCTGGCCGCGCTGGCCAGCGTGCTGGCGGCCGGCCGGGTCCAGCCGATCGACCTCCTCAAGGACCAGTCACTGGCCCTGGCCCCGCCCCGCCGCAACGTCGGCCGGCTGGTGGCGGGCATCGCCATGGTCCTCATGCTCTGCGGTCCGCTCGTGGCCCTGATGGTCGCGATGGACCTGCCGCCGGTGCTCCAGGGCGCGCTGGTGATGGGCCTGGCCACGGTCGTCATCCCCACGCTCGCGGTGCTCGCGCCCTGGTTCGTGCCGCTGCTCGTCGGCCCCTGCTGCGCGGTGCTGCGGCTGGACCGGAAGGCCGGCCGGATCGCCGCCGCCGGGCTGCGGGCCGCGCCCGCCCGGACCACCGCGATCGCGGTGCCCGTCCTGCTGGCCGTCGGCACCGTGGTCTGCCTGCTCGGCTCGGGGGCGACCATCGGGGCCGCCGTGCAGCAGCAGACCGAGCAGGCGCTGCGGGCCGACGCGGTGGTGACGGCCGAGCCGGGCAACCAGTTGCCCGCCCGGCCCGCCGGCCTGCCCGGCGGGAGCACCGTCGCGCCGATCGCCACCCGGGTGACCGCGCCGCCCAGCTTCTACGACAACAAGCCCAAGCCCACCCGCGCCTGGGGCGTCGACGGGGCGGCCCTGCGGAGTGTCCTGGACCTCGGTGAACAGCAGGGCCGGCTGGACGAGTTGGCGCCCGGTACGTTCGCCGCCGGCAGCACCGAGGCCACCTCGCACCACTGGAACCTCGGCCAGGTCGTCACCTTCACGCTCGCCGACGGGCAGGCGGCGCAGCTGCGGCTCGTCGCCGTCTACCAGCGGGATCTGGCCTTCCCCTCCTACGTCCTCCCCGCCGACCTCGCCCTCGCGCACACCCCGGCCCCGTACGCCGACCGGGTGCTGCTCCGCGGTGACCCGAGCGCCTGGGAGCTCCGGCCCGGCCAGCGGCTCGCCACGCGGGCCGACTACCTGGCCCACCTGCGGCCGCGCAACGTGCAGGACGACATGGCCTCCCGGCTGATCGTCTCCGTGGTGGGCGGGTACGCGCTGCTCGCCGTCGCCAACACCTGCGCCATCGCCCAGCGGGACCGCCGCTCCCAGCGCGCCCACCTGCGGGCCCTCGGCCTCGGCCGCGGGCAGCTGCTGCGCTGCGTGGTGTACGAGGTGCTGGCTTCGGCGCTGGTCGGGACGGTCCTCGCGGTGGCGACGGCCGGGATCTGCCTGGTGCCGCTGGCCGGGGCCGTCGGGCAGGGGGTGCTGCCCGCCCTGGACGTGACGTGGACGGTCGGCGTGCTGCTCGGGGTGCTGGCCGCCACCGCCGTCCCGGCGGCGCTGGCGGCCCGTCCGTTGCGCGGCATCCGGAGCCAGTTCGCGACGGGGTCGGCGTGAGCGCGGCGGCCGTCGGGGGGCTGGGGCGGTCGTTCTGGCTGCTCTACGGCGGCGAGTCCGCCTCGGCCCTGGGGACGGCCGCCTCGGTGATCGCCCTCCCGGTGGTCGCGCTGCGGGCCGGCGGCGACGTCCGGCAGGCCGGACTGGCCGGCACGGCGCTCTCCGTCGGGGTGCTGCTGGCCCGGCTGCCGGCCGGCGTCCTCGCCGACCGCTGCGAGCGGCGGACCGTGCTGCTGCTCGGCAACGCGGCCGGCGCGGTCGTGCTGGCCGTGCTGGCCCTGTCGGCCGCCGGCGGCACGCCACCGCTGTGGGCGCTGCTGGTCGCCGCCCTGCTGCTCGGCGCGGTGGGCAGCACCCTGGCGCCCGTCGAGAACGTCGTGGTGCGGTGCTTCGTGCGGCCCGAGCACCTCCCCCGCGCGGTCGGCCTGCTGCAGAGCAGGGCGGCCGTCGCGACGACCGCCGGCCCGCTGGCCGGCGGCGCGCTGCTGGCCGTCCACCCGTCCTGGGTGTTCGCCGTCGACGCCGGCAGCTACCTCGCGGCCGTCTGCTGCGTGGCCCTGCTGCCCGGGGGAAGGCGGGAGCGCCCCGAGGACGAGCCGGCCGCGCCCGGAGTCCGGGCCGCGCTGGCCGAAGGCGTCCGGTTCATCTGGCGGGTGCCCTTCCTGCGCTACGCGGTGGTCAACGCGGCCGTGCTCAACCTGGTGTTCAACGGGCTGCTGATCGTGGTGGTCGCCTCGGGCGGGGGAGCCCTGCACATCGGGGTGCTGACCGCGGCCCTGGGCACCGGCGGGCTGGCCGGATCGCTGCTCGCGCCGGCCCTGGCCCGGCGGCTGCCGCCCGCCCGGGGCATCGCCCTCGGCACCGCCGTCGTCGCGATCGCACTGCCCGGTTTCACCCTGGCCCAGGGGCACTGGGCGGCGGTCCTGCCGCTGGCCCTCGCCGCGGCCGCCGGGCCGGTGGTCACCGTGCTGATCGCGGTCACCCAGATGGAGGTGACCCCGCCGGGTCTGCAGGGCCGGGTGCACAGCGGCATCGGCTTCCTCGCCCAGCTGGTCGCACCCGCCGGGCCGACCCTCGCGGGCCTGTGCGCCCACGCGTTCGGACTGACCGGCACGGTGGCCGGTGCGGCCGTGATCGTGGTGCTCCTCGCCGTGGCCGGGACGGCCGCCACCGCGGGCCGGTCCGGCTACCGGCCTCCCGGCCCGGCCGGGCCGGGAGGCGACCCGGAACGACGGAGCGACAACCCCGCGGAGGCCGTTCATGGCTGACCTCGACCACCGGGCGGCGCACCCAGAGCCGGCGGACCCGTACCGCTGGCTGGAGGACGCGGACGCCCCGCGCACCCGGGCCTGGCTCGCCGATCAGCGGCGCCTGCTGGCCGCCCGCCCGCAGCGCTCCGACGAGCCCGCCTGGGCCGCCCTGCTCGACCGGGTGGAACGGGAGGCGCCCGACCGGACGCCCACCCCGCCCGCCGAGGCCGGCGGCCTGCTCTTCCGCCACGAACGCGGCCCGGACGGCGACGTCCTGACCGTCCGGCACCCCGACGGCACCCGCCGGACACCGACCGAGGGCGTCATCGGCCCCGGCGACCGGATCGCCGGCTGGCAGCCCGAGCCGCACGGCCGGTTCATCGCCGTCCAGCTGCACCGGGACGGAACGGAGACCGGCGGCCTGCACCTGCTCCCCACCCACCCGGGCGACCGGACCCGCCACCTGCCCGACGCGGCCCCGTACGCGACCCTCGCCTTCACCGGAGAGGCGCTGGTGTACACCGCCGGCACCCGCACCGAGCACACCCTGGTGGCCCGCCACCCGGCCGACGGCCCCGCCCGTCGGCTCGCCCTGCCGGTGCCCGGCCCGGTCCGGCTCACCCTCCACGGCGGACCGGGCGGGAACCTGCTGCTGCGCACCCGCCCGCAGCCGTCCGGCCCGGTGCGCTGGTGGGCCACCCGGTGGACCGGCCGGGCGGTGCCCGACTGGCAGCCGCTGGACCTCGACGGCCGGCGGGTCACCGCCCTGGACCTGAACGAGACCGTCTGCTTCCTCGCCGGCGACGAGCTGCTCGCGCTGGACCTGGACGAGCTGGCCCGGGGCGCCACCGGCCGGCCCGCGCCGCTCGCCGTCGGCGGGCCGCCCGCTGCCGGCGAAGCGCCCGTCGTCGGTGAGGCGCCCGCGGGCCCGGTCACCGCCCTGCGGGTGCTCGGCCCCGGCCGGAGGCCCGGCCTGGCGCTGCTCCGCCGGCTGGGGACCGCCCACCGGCTCGACGTGCACCGGCCGGGCGGGTCGGCGGACGGGTCGGCGGAGGGGGCACCGGGAGAGGCGGCGGGCGGGGCGCCGGGTGGCCGTGCCACCGCACTGCACTGGCCCGCCCGGCTGCGCCTCGGCGCCACCCCGCACGACCGGCACGGGCGGGTCGGCGGGTCGGTCTGGCTGCTCGCAGACGACCCCCGGTACGGCACCTGGACCAGGAGCCTGGACGGCTCGGGCCCGGTCGAACCCCCCGAGCGCCGCGCCGCGCTGCGCACGCTCACCGCCGCCGGCCGGGACGGCGCGCCCGTCCCGGTGACGGTCTGCGACCCCGGGCCGCAGGACCGCGGCCGCCCCGCACCCACCCTGCTCACCGTCTACGGGGGCTTCGGCCTCCCCCTGGAACCCGCCTGGGACCCGGCCCTGGAGGCCTGGCTGCGGGCCGGCGGCCGGATCGCCTGGGTGCACGCGCGCGGCGGCGGCGAACTCGGCCCCGCCTGGGCGGCCGCCGGCCGGGGCGCCGGCAAGAGCGCCACCGTGGACGACTTCCGGGCCGCCGCCGCGATGCTGGTCGAACGCGGGGAGGCCCCGGCCGGCGGGCTGGGCGCGCTGGCCGCCAGCAACGGGGCCCTGGTGGTCGCCGCCGCGCTCACCCGGGAGCCCGGTCTGCTGTCCGCCGCGGTGTGCGCGGCCCCGCTCACCGACCTGGCCCGCTACCAGGTCGGCGGCCTCGGCCGGCTCTGGGCGGAGGAGTACGGCGATCCGGCCGACCCGCAGGCTCTGCGGGCGCTGCTCGACTACTCCCCGTACCACCGGGTGGTGCCCGGGACGGCGTACCCGGCGGTGCTGTTCGCCACCGGGGCGAACGACGCGCGGGTGCCGCCCTGGCACGCCTGGAAGCTCTGCGCGGCGCTCGGACGGGCCGGCACCGGGGCCGCGCCGGTCCTGCTCGACCACCACGACAGCGGCGGCCACCAGGGCCGCCCGGCCGCGGCCGGGCGGGAGCTCGCGGTCCGCTCCCTCGCCCTGCTGGGCGCCGGCACCGGCCTGGTGCCGCCCGTCGGCCCGTGCACCGGCCCGCCCGCCGGTCCGTCCGGCCCCCGGCCGCCCAGACCCCAGTCCTGACCTTCGCCCGTGTCCAGCCGAGGAGAGCACCACCGATGACCGAGCCCCACTCCCTCGCGGGAGGCCCGTCCCGTCCCGGAGGCCCGCCCCGCGCCGCCGCGAACCACGCCCCGGCCGCCGCGGCGGCCGTCGACCTGACCAAGGTGCACGGGTCGGGAGACGCCCGGGTGGTGGCGCTGGAGCGGGTCTCGGTGGCCTTCCGGGAGGGGGAGTTCGCGGCGATCATGGGCCCGTCCGGTTCCGGCAAGTCCACCCTGCTCCAGTGCCTCGCCGGGCTGGAGTCCTGCACCTCGGGCGCGGCCCGGATCGGCGACGTGGACCTCACCCGGCTGAGCGACGGCCAACTGACCAGGCTCCGCCGTGACCACGTGGGCTTCGTCTTCCAGGCCTTCCACCTGATCCCCACCCTGACGGTGTCGGAGAACATCACCCTGCCGCTGACCCTGGCCGGCCGCACCCCCGACCAGCAGTGGCTGCGCACCCTGGTCGAGGCGGCCGGCCTCGGCGCCCGGCTCGGCCACCGCCCGGCCCAGCTCTCCGGCGGCCAGCAGCAGCGCGTCGCCTGCGTCCGGGCGCTGGCCGGCCGGCCCCGGATCGTCTTCGCCGACGAACCGACCGGCAACCTGGACTCCCGCTCCGCCGCCGAGATCCTCGCGCTGCTGCGCCGGTGCGTCCGGGAGCTCGGCCAGACCGTCGTGATGGTCACCCACGACCCGGTCGCGGCCTCGTACGCCGACCGCGTCGTCTTCCTCGCCGACGGCCGCATCGTCGACGAGCTCCTCGGCCCGACCCCCGACCAGGTGCTCGGACGGATGCGCACCTTCGACGCCAACCTCGGGATCAGTTACTGGTCCGGACCGGCCTGACCTGCCGCGCGCCGAGCGCCGGATGCGCGAGGATGGACGCATGCCGAACCGTCTCGCGGACGCGACCTCGCCGTACCTGCTCCAGCACGCCGACAACCCCGTCGACTGGTGGCCCTGGGGCCCCGAGGCCTTCGCGGAGGCGGAGCGGCGCGGCGTGCCGGTGCTGTTGTCCGTCGGTTACGCGGCCTGCCACTGGTGCCACGTCATGGCGCACGAGAGCTTCGAGGACGCCGGGCTCGCCGAGTACCTCAACGAGCGGTTCGTGCCGGTCAAGGTGGACCGGGAGGAGCGGCCGGACGTCGACGCCGTGTACATGGAGGCGGTGCAGGCCGCGACCGGGCAGGGCGGCTGGCCGATGACGGTGTTCCTCACCCCCGACAAGGAGCCGTTCTACTTCGGCACCTACTTCCCGCCGCAGCCCCGGCACGGGATGCCGTCCTTCCGGCAGGTGCTGGAGGGCGTGGAGGCCGCCTGGCGGGACCGCCGGGAGGAGGTCGGGCAGGTCGCCGGGCGGATCCGGGCCGACCTGGCCGAGCGGGCCGCCGTCTACTCGGCCGGCGCCCACAACCCGCCCGGCGAGGCGGACCTGCACCAGGCGCTGGTGAGTCTCAGCCGGGACTTCGACCAGAGCCGGGGCGGCTTCGGCGGCGCGCCCAAGTTCCCGCCGGCCATGGTGCTGGAGTTCCTGCTGCGCCACCACGCCAGGACCGGTTCGGAGGCGGCGCTGGAGATGGCCGTCCGCACCGGCGGGGCGATGGCCCGCGGCGGCATCCACGACCAGCTCGGCGGCGGCTTCGCCCGGTACGCGGTGGACGCCGGCTGGGTGGTGCCGCACTTCGAGAAGATGCTGTACGACAACGCCCTGCTGCTGCGCGCCTACCTGCACCTGTGGCGGGCCACCGGCTCGCCCCTCGCCCGCCGGGTCGCGCTGTCCACCGCGGACTTCCTGCTGCGCGAACTCCGCACGCCCGAGGGTGCGTTCGCCTCCGCGTTGGACGCCGACAGCCTCGACGAGGAGACCGGGCAGTCCGCCGAGGGCGCCTACTACGTGTGGGAGCCCGGCCAGTTGGTCGACCTGCTCGGCCCCGCCGACGCGGCCACCGCCGCCCGGCTGTTCACCGTCACCGCCGAGGGCACCTTCGAGCACGGCACCTCGGTGCTCCAACTCCTCGCCGACCCGGAGGACTTCGCCGAGTACGAGGCGATCCGGTCGCGGATGGCCGAGGCCCGGGGGGCCCGCCCCGCCCCGGCCCGGGACGACAAGGTGGTCGCCGCCTGGAACGGCCTGGCCGTCGCCGCGCTCGCCGAGACCGGCGCGCTGCTGGACCGCCCCGACCTGGTCGAGGCCGCCGAACGCGCCGCCGACCTGCTGCTCGCCGTCCACCTCACCCCGGACGGCCGGCTGCTGCGCACCTCCCGGGACGGCCGGGCCGGTGCCAACGCCGGCGTGCTGGAGGACTACGCGGACACCGCCGAGGGCTTCCTCGCGCTGTACGCCGTCACCGGCGAGTCCTCCTGGCTCCAGCTGGCGGGCGGCCTGCTCGACACCGTGCTCAAGCACTTCACCGACGAGGCCTCCGGCGCGCTCTACGACACCGCCGACGACGCCGAGGAACTGATCCGCCGCCCGCAGGACCCGACCGACAACGCCACCCCGTCCGGCTGGACGGCCGCCGCCGGCGCCCTGCTCACGTACGCCGCGTACACCGGCTCCGACCGGCACCGCACGGCCGCCGAGCGGGCCCTCGGCGTGGTCGGTGCGCTCGCCGGCCGGGCGCCGCGGTTCATCGGCTGGGGCCTCGCCGTCGCCGAGGCGCTGCTCGACGGGCCGCGCGAGGTCGCCGTGGTCGGCCCGGACGGCGATCCGGCTACCGCGGCGCTGCGACGGGCCGCGCTGCTCGGGACGGCGCCGGGGGCCGTGGTCGCGGTCGGCGCGCCCGGGGAGCCCGAGGTGCCGCTGCTGGCCGACCGGCCGCTGGTCGGCGGGGCGCCCGCGGCGTACGTCTGCCGGCACTTCGCCTGCGACGCCCCGACCACCGATCCGGCGGCGCTGGCCGGGAAGCTGGGCGTGGCGGTCGAGTAGCGGGAGCCCCGGCGGCGGCCGAGAAATCGTTGGCGAACCGGCCCCGGGCGGTCCACCATGGGCCATGACCTGGACTTTCAGCACCTCCCTCGACGAGTTCCGCGACCAGGCGGGCGCCTTCCTGGCCACCCGCCCCGCCGAGAACACCGTCCTGCTCACCATCGCGCACCGGCTGGCCGCGTCCGGCCTGACGGTGTTCGGCGAGCCGCCGGTCTTCGGCTGGTGGCGGGCCGAGGAGGACGGTCCGGTCGCCGGGGCCTTCCTCCGGACACCGCCGTTCGATCCCAGGCTCTCCTTCATGCCGCCGGCCGCGGCCGCCGAGCTGGCGGTCGACCTGGCTGCCGCCGGGTCCGGGTTCACCACGGTGACCGGGGTCGGCGGGGGTGCCGAGGCGGTCCGCGCCTTCGCCGCCGCGTGGACGGCGGCGACCGGCACCGAGCAGTCCGTCCGCTTCGACGAACGGCTCTACCGGCTCGGCGAGTTGACCGACCCGCCGCGCCCGCCCGCGGGCCGCCACCGGCTGGCCGGACCGGCCGACCGCGAGCGGGCGATCCGCTGGTACGAGGAGTTCCTGGCCGAGGCGGGGGTCGACGTCCCCGATGTCCCGCGGGCGGTGGACGAGCGGACCGCGAGCGGCTGCCTGCACCTGTGGGAGGACGACGGCCGCCCGGTCGCCCTGGCCGGCAGCAGCCCGATCCTCGCCGGGATGTCCCGCATCGGCCCGGTCTACACCCCCGTCGAGAGCCGCGGCCGCGGCTACGGCACCGCCGTCACCGCCGCCGTCTCGGCCCACCTCCTCTCCCGCGGCGCCACCGAGGTCCTGCTCTACACCGACCTCGCCAACCCGACCAGCAACTCCATCTACCAGCAGATCGGCTACCTGCCGGTGGAGGACTCCCTGATCATGGACTTCCGCCGGGCGTAGCCGGTGCCGGTGCCCGGTCGCGCGTCTCCGCCCGGTGCCCGGTCACGTGTCCCCGCCCGGCGTCCGGTCGCGCGTCCCCGCCCGGCGTCCGGTCGCGCGCCCCCCGGCCGGGCACCGGGCCGGCCGCCCCTCACTCCCAGTCCCAGCGGATCCCCAGCAGGCACGGCCGCACCGCCGTCGCCACCAGGTGGACGCATTGGTGCCCGTCGAGGGTGAGCTCCTCGGTCTCGTACGGCGCGGCGCCTGGGGAGTGGAGGGCGAAGCGGTGGCAGCGGACCGGGAGGGCGGCGGGGTGGAAGGTGATCTGGAGGACGTACTGGCCGGCGCCGGAGTTGAAGCCGCGGACGTACTCGCAGCTGGGGTCGGGCGAGGGGGAGTCGTCGAAGCCGTAGCCGAGCAGGTGGGTGTCGCCGGTGCGCAGGCGGCGGTCGAGGAGGAGTTCGGCGGCGAGCAGGTGGTGGGCCTGGTCGCGGCGGATGCGGCCGGGGCGGCAGTTCTCCTCGGCGCGGACGCCGACGCGGGTGATGTCGCTGCCCGGGTCGCCCTGGTAGAGGGCGAGGTAGCGGTCGATGCCGTCGCGGTGGGCGCGCAGGGCGTGCTGGGAGTCACGGCGGGCGATCCGGCGGTCGGGGCCGACCCGGATGCGCTCGATGTGGGTGATGGTGTGCAGCCCGGTGTCGCGCGGGCCGGCGAGGGTGGCGAGCAGTCCGTCGACGGCCACGGCCGGTGAGATGAGGTCGCGGTAGGGGCGCACCGGCGGGCCGGCCGGGGCGGGGCCGGCGGCGCGACGGGGGCCGAGCAGCCGGGTCAGGGAGTGCTCGGGCAGGTCGAGGACCTCCTCCAGGGCGGCGACGGCGCGCAGTGACTCGGCGCGTTCCGGGCGGCGGTGGCCCTGCTGCCAGTAACTGAGGCTGGTGAGGCCGACGTTGACGCCGCGCAGGGCGAGGTGGCGGCGGATGCGGTGCAGGGCGAGGCCCCGGGCGGAGATCGCGGTGCGCAGGGCGAGGTGGAAGGGTCCCGTGCGCAGGGCGGCGGCGAGGTCGGCTGGGTCGCTCCTGTGGATGGCGGCCTCCTGGGGCGGGCGTGCGGGTGTGCGGGTGTGCGGGCGTGCGGGCGTGCGGGCGGTCCGGCGCCGACGGCTGGGACGGGCCGCCGTTTGACCGTGAATATTCACATCGATGCGGCGGTTTGTCACCGGTCCGGGCCTGCTGCGCGGGGGTTCCCGGGGCGTCGTTCACATCCGCGCCGGCCCGTTCACATCCGGGTCCGGGCCGCACCGAGGCCCGTTGACCCGTACCTGACGAGGCGCGATGCTCGGGGCGCGATCCGGACCGCGCCCCCACACAGCCCCTCGCTCCACTCGCGCAAGGAGGCATTCCCCCATGCCAGTTCCACGGATACGGCTGCGCCGCGCGGTCTCGCTGCTCACCCTCGGCGTGCTGGGCCCGGCGCTCACCACCGCGATGGCCGCACCCGCGATCGCCGCCCCGGCCGGGCAGCCGGCCCAGTACCGGGCCGAGGCCCAGGACCGGGCCGCGCACCAGGTCCGCCAGGCTGCCGCGCCCGGCAGCACGGCCGACCTGGCCGGCACGTACAAGAAGCTCAACATCACCATGCAGCAGCAACAGCAGACCAACTGGTGCTGGGCGGCGAGCGGGAACACCATCGCCACCTGGTTCGGCTACAACTACAGCCAGAACCAGTTCTGCAACGCCGCGTTCGGCCGCTCCGTCAACTCCAGCTGCCCCAACAGCCAGGCCACGCTGGGCGATGTGCAGAACGGGCTGAGCTGGATCGGCATCAACCCGGGTTCGTACGTCAACGGGTACCTGAACTACGGCACCGTGCAGTCCGAGGTGAACGCCAACCGCCCCATCGAGACGCGCATCCAGTGGAGCTCGGGCGGCGGCCACATGCACGTCCTGTACGGCTACGACACCGGGAGCAACTGGGTCTACTGGGGCGACCCTTGGCCCTCCAACTATCGCTACAACTGGGCGGATTACCAGTACTACGTGAACAACGACACGTTCTCGTGGACCCACTCCCTGTACCGGATCGGCGCGTGAGGGCGACCATGACCGAGATCAAGAGCCGCCGTCGGGCCGCCACCTCCGCCGCCTCCACGGCCGCCGTCACCGTCCTGCTCACCGCCGGTCTCGCGCTGGCGCTCGCCCCGGCCGCGCACGCGGACTCCCCGTCCGCCCCGGCCCCGGTGCCCGCCGCCGAGCTGGCGCAGGCCCGCAGCGCCGTCCAGGACGCGGCCGTCCTCGACAAGGTCGGCCACTTCTTCGCCCGCAAGGGCGTCCCGCCGACCCGGCAGCTGACCATCGGCGCCGCCGAGGAGGCCCGGGCGGCGAGCGAGGCCGCGCCGCGGCTGGCCGGCGACACGGTGCCGGTGTACCTGCTGGACCCGGGCTTCGTGGCCGGCACCCCGGGCGCACCGGTGGCGAAGGCCGAGTTCACCGCCAGCAAGGTGGTCGCGGCGGACGGGCAGAGCGCCTCGGTCTGGACCGTGCGGCAGGGCGGCGCCTGGAAGGTCGTCAACATCGCCTCGGGCGGTGACGAGAGCGACTACGCGGCGAAGGCGGCGGGCAGCGGCGGCGGCACCGCCTTCCGCGAGCCTCAGGTCAACGCCTGGTACGTGCTGCGCGACGGCCGGGTGCTGCCGCTGGACGACGAGGCCCGGCGCTCGGTGGGCGCGGGCGGGGTCACCCTGGCCGCGTACCAGCAGCTGGTGCACCAGCGGTACGGGGACAAGCTGCCCGGTTCGGCGTACGACCGGTCGGGCGAGGGCGGCGGCTACCAGGTGGACGCCGCGCCGGAACTCGCCGCCGTGGCGCAGGCCCCGCAGGCCCCGGGCGGCGGTTCGGAGCTGCCGGCCGTGACGGCGGCGGCCGCCCTGGGAGCCACCGCGCTGGTGGGCGCGGGTGCCGTGCTGCGGCGGAGGACGGGCGTCCGCCGCGGCTGACGGCGGGCGGGGTCCGGTCGGTCGGGCCGGGCCCCGCTGCCCGCACGCGTGATGAACCCGCAGGCGTGATGAACCCGTGCACCGAACAGAAAGAGGACAGCCGCACAGGCGCCGAACAGGGCAGAAGCCAGGCGGGGAGGGGGCGGGGCGGGGGACAGGGGGGGGAAGGGGGGGGGGGAA
>NZ_JBHVJT010000056.1:0-66044 GCF_042798815.1 Kitasatospora sp. NPDC057738
AGCCAGAGCACCGTGACGGCGACCACCGCGAGGGCGGTGAGCGGCTGGTGCGCGCCGAACGCCCGGACGACGCCGACCGGTGCGGCGACCAGCGCCAGCAGCACGGCGGCCGCGGTCAGGGCGACGGTGCGCGGCGCGGGCCGTCGGCGCGATCGGCCGTCGGGGCTGGTGGCTTCTCTCATCGGTGCGGTCCTCGGCAACGTCGGCGGGCGGCGGCGCGGGCGGCGGGTCGGCGACGGTCGCGGCCGCCGACAGCTGGGTCGGGCGCATACCGGACCGCCCGGCGACGTCATGAAACGTCTCCGGGCGTCTGATCGGTTCACGCTTTCGGCCGATCATATCGATTCAGACATAGGCCTCAAGTGGCCAGTTGACGGCCAATCTCCTGCTTTCACACCGTCCACACCACACTGCGACACCACCGACGCCCACCCGCGTGCCACGGTTCACGCCCCGGGGGCCGGCCCCTGTCGGCCGCCGCCGAACTCAGCGGCCGCCGAACCGCCGTTCCAACGCCTCCTCGAAGGTCCCCCGGCCCACCGCCCGGTCCGGCGTCAGGTTGCCGCCCGCCCGAAACCCGCGGCCGGCCGCACCCGGCACGCGCAGCGTCAGCAGCAGCCGGCGCCTGCCCGCCGCCCGCAGGTAGGCCTCGGCCAGCTCCCGGTACGAACGCACCTGCGGGCCGCCCACCTCCGGCGCGAAGCCGGCCGGCTCCTCCCCCACCAGGTCCGCGACCGCCGCCGCCACCTCCCGCACGTCCACCGGCTGGCACGCCGTCCCGCTCAGCACCGGGAAGACCGGCAGCCTCACGGAGGCGTCGAAGAACCTCAGCACCAGGTCGTGGAACTGCGTCGCCCGCAGCACCGTCCAGCCCAGCCCCGACTCCCGCACCACCCGCTCACAGGCGAGCTTCGTGTTGTAGTACGCGATCGGCACCCGGTCGATCCCGACGATCGACACGTACACCAGGTGCCGCACCCCGGCCTCCCGGGCCCGCGCCACCAGCGTCCGGACCCCGGCCAGGTCCTCCTTCTTCTGCGTGGTCGCGCAGTCCACCACCACCTCGACCCCGGCCATCGCCTCCGCGATCCCGGCGCCGCTCACCAGGTCGCCCACCACCCACTCGACCCCGTCGCCCCCGGCCCGCGCCCGCCGGCTCAGCCCCCGCACCGCCACCCCGCGCGCCACCAGCAGCCGCACCACCTCCCGCCCGAGCGTCCCCGTCGCCCCGGTCACCAGCACCGTTCCCATCACCGCACCAATCCTTCTCGGCAGAACCCGTCACCCCCTGTGGACCGGACACCACCCCCGAACGTGACATCGGCAGTCACGGGAACACGAAAAAGGCGGGGCGAGGACCGTGAAGTCCTCGCCCCGCCTCAGGTTTTCACCTCATCGGGTGAGAACCGGGGTCGAGCGTGATCAGCTGCAGCCGCTGGTGGAGCCGCAGCCCTCGCAGAGGTAGCAGCTGCCGGCGCGGCGCATCTTGGTGCCGCAGGAGAAGCAGAGCGGGGCGTCGGCGTTGAGGCCGAGCTGGATCTCCATCAGCTCCGTGGAGTTGTGGGCCTGCTTCGGGGCCGTCCTGGGCGCCTCGACGGCCGGGGCCGGGACCACGGCCGGCCTGGCGGCGACCGGGGCGGACTGGGCGAGCGACTCGGTGTCGAGCTCCTCGGCCTCCAGCGGCTCGTACGAGCCCGTCTCCAGGTGGCGCTGGCGCTCCTCGACGGAGTGGATGCCGAGCGCCGAGCGGGTCTCGAACGGCAGGAAGTCGAGTGCCAGGCGGCGGAAGATGTAGTCGACGATCGACTGCGCCATCCGCACGTCCGGGTCGTCGGTCAGGCCGGCCGGCTCGAAGCGCATGTTGGTGAACTTCGAGACGTAGGTCTCCAGCGGCACGCCGTACTGGAGGCCGACCGAGACGGCGATGGAGAAGGCGTCCATCATGCCCGCGAGGGTCGAGCCCTGCTTGGACATCTTCAGGAAGACCTCGCCCAGACCGTCGTCCGGGTAGGAGTTGGCGGTCATGTAGCCCTCGGCGCCACCGACCGTGAAGGAGGTGGTGATGCCCGGGCGGCCCTTGGGCAGACGCTTGCGGACCGGGCGGTACTCGACCACCTTCTCGACCGCGGCGGCCGGGGCAGCCGCCTCGGGCTTGGACTCGGAGTCCTTCTTCTTGGCCGAGAGCGGCTGGCCGACCTTGCAGTTATCGCGATAGATGGCGAGTGCCTTGACACCCATCTTCCACGCCTCGAAGTAGATCTCCTCGATCTCCTCGACGGTGGCGGACTCGGGCATGTTCACGGTCTTGGAGATGGCACCGGAGATCCAGGGCTGGATCGCGGCCATCATCCGCACGTGCCCCATGGCCGAGATGACACGCTCGCCCATCGCGCAGTCGAACACCTCGTAGTGCTCGGCCTTCAGGCCGGGCGCGTCCACCACGTTGCCGTGCTCGGCGATGTGGGCGACGACCGCCTCGATCTGCTCGTCCTGGTAGCCGAGGCGCTTGAGGGCGCGCGGGACGGTGCCGTTGACGATCTGCATCGAGCCGCCGCCGACCAGCTTCTTGAACTTGACCAGGGCCAGGTCGGGCTCGACGCCGGTGGTGTCGCAGTCCATCATCAGGCCGATGGTGCCGGTCGGGGCGAGCACCGAGGCCTGGGCGTTGCGGAAGCCGTTCTGCGCACCGACGCGCAGCACGTCCTGCCAGGTCTTGTTGGCGGCCAGCCAGACCGGGGCGTCCAGGTCGTCGTGGGAGACGGCGTCCAGCGAGGCGTCGGCGTGCTGCTTCATGACCTGCTGGTGCGGGGCCGCGTTGCGGGCGTAGCCGTCGTACGGGCCGACCACACCGGCGAGTTCGGCGCCGCGGCGGTAGGCGGTGCCGGTCATCAGCGAGGTGATGGCGCCGGCCAGGGCGCGGCCGCCCTCGCTGTCGTAGGCGTGGCCGGTGGCCATCAGCAGGGCGCCGAGGTTGGCGTAGCCGATGCCGAGCTGGCGGTAGGCGCGGGTGGTCTCGCCGATCTTCTCGGTGGGGAAGTCCGCGAAGCAGATGGAGATGTCCATGGCGGTGATGACCAGCTCGACGACCTTGGCGAAGGTCGCCGCGTCGAACGAGTCGTCGTCGCGCAGGAACTTCATCAGGTTCAGCGAGGCGAGGTTGCAGCTGGAGTTGTCCAGGTGCATGTACTCGGAGCAGGGGTTGGACGCGTTGATGCGGCCGGACTCCGGGCAGGTGTGCCAGTGGTTGATGGTGGTGTCGTACTGGATTCCGGGGTCGGCGCAGGCCCAGGCGGCCTCGGCCATCTTGCGGAACAGCTTCTTCGCGTCGACGGTCTCGATGACCTCGCCGGTCATCCGGGCGCGCAGGCCGAATTCGGTGCCGTTCTCGACGGCGGTCATGAATTCGTCGTTGACGCGGACCGAGTTGTTGGCGTTCTGGTACTGGACGGAGGTGATGTCGTCCCCGCCGAGGTCCATGTCGAAGCCCGCGTCGCGCAGGGCGCGGATCTTCTCCTCCTCCTTCACCTTGGTCTCGATGAAGGCCTCGACGTCCGGGTGGTCCACGTCGAGGACGACCATCTTGGCCGCGCGGCGGGTGGCGCCGCCGGACTTGATGGTGCCGGCCGAGGCGTCGGCGCCGCGCATGAAGGAGACCGGGCCGGAGGCGTTGCCGCCGGAGGAGAGCAGTTCCTTGGAGGAGCGGATCCGGGAGAGGTTGAGGCCGGCGCCGGAGCCGCCCTTGAAGATCATGCCCTCTTCCTTGTACCAGTCGAGGATCGACTCCATGGAGTCGTCGACGGACAGGATGAAGCAGGCGCTGACCTGCTGGGGCTGCTTGGTGCCGACGTTGAACCAGACCGGCGAGTTGAAGCTGAACACCTGGTGGAGGAGGGCGTGCGTCAGCTCGTGCTCGAAGATCTCGGCGTCGTCCTTGGTGGCGAAGTAGCCGTGCTTCTCACCGGCGGCGCGGTAGGTGAGCACCACGCGGTCGATGATCTGCTTCAGGCTCCACTCGCGCTGCGGGGTGCCGACGGCGCCGCGGAAGTACTTGGACGTGACGATGTTGACGGCGTTGACCGACCAGAAGTCGGGGAACTCGACGCCGCGCTGCTCGAAGTTGATCGAGCCGTCGCGCCAGTTGGTCATGACGACGTCACGCCGCTCCCAGCGGACCTCGTCGTACGGGTGCACGCCAGGAGTGGTGTAGATGCGCTCCATCGGGAGGCCGCCCTTCGGCGCCTTGGCGCCCTTGACCGCGGCCTTCTCGGACTTCGACCCGCGCGCCGAACCGCTCGTGGTGTCTGTCACTTCTCGCTCCTCCTCCTGGGCAAACGCCCGAAGTGCCCTGAAAAGTCCGGGCACTGCTGGTTCGTTCTTCCGGTGTGCGGGCAGGCGGAGACCTTGCCTGCTTACGCACGGTTTGTAGTGTTCTGTGCCCCGTTTTCGGGCACGCGTGGGCCCCGCGGGGCCATGGTGGTGCGACGGGGCCCGCCCGGGGCCCGGTGCCGGCGTCCGCTAGGGCGCGGCGGCGGAGACGGACACGGGGGTGTCGTCCGCCTCGGGGGCGCGGGGCCGTTCGACGCGGAGTTCCGCGATGGCGGCCTCGAAGTCCTCAAGTCCGTCGTACGCCTGGTACACGGAGGCGAAGCGCAGGTAGGCGACCACGTCGAGCTCCTTGAGCGGGCCGAGTATGGCCAGCCCCACGTCGTGGGTGGTCAGCTCGGCGTTGCCGCTGGCGCGCACGCACTCCTCGACCCGCTGCCCGAGCTGGGCCAGCGCGTCCTCGGTGACCGGGCGGCCCTGGCAGGCCTTGCGGACGCCGGTGATGACCTTCTGCCGGGAGAACGGCTCGGTGACGCCGCTGCGCTTGATGACCATCAGTGCGGCCGTCTCCACCGTGGTGAAGCGGCGGCCGCAGTCCGGGCACTGCCGACGGCGGCGGATGCAGCTGCCGTCCTCGGTGGTCCGGCTGTCGACAACACGGCTGTCGGAGTGCCGGCAGAAGGGGCAGTGCACCTCGGGATCCCTCCCTGGCAGAACGTTCGGACCTCTTGAGTCTATGCGATGTGCCCCCGGCCTGGGCAAGCCGATCATGCGGGGTGACCACTAGTACTGGGCACGGATGATGACTGTAGCCACTACATCTAGGAGTCCGGGGGAGGTGAGCACCATGGCGTGTCGATGCCGCGACGGCGCCGATTAGACTGCCGGAGTCGAGTTCTGCTCGAACATTTACTCGATGTACAACAAAGCCTTGATCGAGTCAGTCAACTCCCGAATAATTCACTCGAACGTGTGTTTGGCGCAACCTTTCGATAGGAGGCGCGTTGGGCTGGAAAAGGGGAGAGGACAGCCGTCGAGAGGGGCCGCCGTGAACACGATCGAAAGCAACACCATCCCGGTGCAGGAACACTCCCAGTTCAAGGTGGGGCAGCGCACCACGAATCAACAGGGTCTGGACATCAGCATGGACCGTAGCGAAGACCACCGTCTCCCCGGCGCGGCCCTGTCCGGAACGGCCCGCGTTCCGGACCAGCCGATCGAACACTCCGCCGCCCTGGACGACGGCCATCCCTCCCCCGCCCGCGCGATGCCCGGCCGCCCCCCCGGGATCCGCACCGACGAGGCCGGTCTCACCGAGCGCCAGCGCCGGGTGATCGAGGTCATCCGGGATTCCGTCCAGCGCCGCGGCTACCCGCCGTCCATGCGCGAGATCGGCCAGGCCGTCGGCCTGTCCAGCACCTCCTCGGTGGCCCACCAGCTGATGGCCCTGGAGCGCAAGGGCTTCCTGCGCCGGGACCCGCACCGCCCGCGCGCCTACGAGGTCCGCGGCGTCGAGGTGGCCCGCCCGAACACCGCCGAGACGGCCGGGCGCCCGTCCACCTCCTACGTCCCGCTGGTCGGCAGGATCGCCGCCGGCGGGCCGATCCTGGCCGAGCAGACGGTCGAGGACGTCTTCCCGCTGCCCCGCCAGCTGGTCGGCGAGGGCGAGCTGTTCGCGCTCACCGTGCGCGGCGACTCGATGATCGAGGCCGCCATCTGCGACGGCGACTGGGTCACCGTGCGCCGCCAGCCGGTCGCCGAGAACGGCGACATCGTGGCCGCGATGATCGACGGCGAGGCCACCGTCAAGCGGCTCAAGCGCGAGGACGGCCGGATCTGGCTGATGCCGCACAACTCCGCGTACGAGCCGATCAACGGCGACAACGCGACCATCCTGGGCAAGGTCGTCGCGGTCCTGCGCCGCCTCTGACTCCTGTGCCGCGGCCGACGGCACCGGAAGGGGCTCCACCGCTCGTGCGGGGAGCCCCTCCGGCGTTCCGGGCCCGGAAGCCCCCGGGCCCGGAACGCCGGGACCCGAGGGCCCCGGCCCTCAGCCCCGCTTCACCACCGGCCGCACCGGCGCCGCCGAGGCGTCGATCGCCGCCAGCGAGCGGCGCACCTGGTTGCGGTCCGTGGTGTACCAGAACTCGGGCATCGAGGACCGGAAGAAGCTCCCGTACCGCTTGGTCTCCACCCGCGGGTCCAGCACCGCGACCACGCCCCGGTCGTCGGCCGCGCGCACCAGCCGGCCCGCGCCCTGCGCCATCAGCAGCGCCGCGTGCGTCGCCGCGACGGCCATGAAACCGTTCCCGCCGCGCTGCTCGACGTCCTTCTGTCGGGCGCTCATCAGCGGGTCGTCCGGCCGGGGGAACGGGATCCGGTCCATCACGACCAGCTGGCAGGCCGAGCCGGGCACGTCCACGCCCTGCCAGAGCGAGAGCGTGCCGAACAAGCAGGTGGTGGCGTCCGAGGCGAACTCCCGGATCAGCTCGCCCAGGGTGTCCTCGCCCTGCAGCAGGACGCGCTGGTCCAACCGCTCGCGCATCGCCTCGGCGGCCGTCTGGGCGCCCCGCATCGAGGAGAACAGCCCCAGCGTCCGCCCGCCGGCCGCACCGATCAGCTCGGCCAACTCGTCCAGCATGTCCGGCCGTTCGGGGTCGCGCCCGGGGTCGGCGAGGTGCTTGGCGACGTACAGGATGCCCTGCTTGGGGTACTTGAACGGCGAGCCGACGTCGATCCCGCGCCAGTGCGGCACCGCGTCCTCGCCGAAGGCCGGACCGGACTCCGGGTTGTCCCCGGCGGTGCGGACGTCCGGCAGCCGCGTCTCGGAGGGCAGGCCGACGGAGGCGGCGACGCCGTTGAAGTCCCCGCCGAGCTTGAGCGTGGCCGAGGTGAGGACGACCGAGCGCTCCTTGTACAGCCCCTCGCGCAGCAGCCCGGAGACGCTCAGCGGGGCGACCCGCAGCGAGGCGGTGCCCAGCCCGTAGCGGTCGCTGCGCTCGATCCAGACCACGTCGTACTCGGAGTCCTCCAGCAGCCGCTCGGCCGTCTCGTGCAGCGCCTCGGCCGAGGCCATCGCCTGCTTGCGGACGGCGTCCTCGTCGCTGAGCCCCTTGTCCCTGGTCTCGCCCAGCGAGGTGATCACCTGGCGGGAGGCGTCCCGGATCGCGGTGACCGCGTACGCCAGGTACTCGGGCAGTTCCTCGACCCGGCCGGGCTGGGCGGTCTCCATCAGGCCGTGGTAGTTCTCGGCGGCGGCCTGGAGCGCGTCGACCGCCTTCTCGTTGGCCAGCCGCGCGGCCCGCTTGACCGCCCGGTTGACCGCGCCGACGGTCAGCTCGGCGGTGGCCGCGCCGGTGACCCGGTTGACCAGCTCGTGCGCCTCGTCCACGATCAGCAGCCCGTGCTCGGGCAGCACCGGCGCGCCCTCGATCGCGTCGATCGCGAGCATCGCGTGGTTGGTGACCACGACGTCCGCCAGCTTGGCCCGCTCCCGCGCCTTCTCCGCGAAGCACTCCTGTCCGTACGGGCAGCGGGTGGCGCCGAGGCACTCCTTGGAGGTGACCGACAGCTGGGCCCAGGCCTTGTCGGAGACGCCGGGGCTGAGGTCGTCGCGGTCCCCGGTGTCCGTCTCGTCGGCCCATTCGCGCAGCCGCAGCACGTCCTTGCCGAGCTTCCCGGTGGGCCCGCCGAGCGCGTCCACCGGGTCGAACAGGCCCTCGCCCTCGTCGCTCGGGGTGCCCTCGTTGGCCCGGTGCAGGCACAGGTAGTTGGAGCGGCCCTTGAGCATCGCGAACAGCGGCCGGCGGCGCAGCACGGGGTGCAGCGCCTCGACGGTGCGCGGCAAGTCCCGTTCCACCAGCTGGCGTTGCAGCGCCAGGGTGGCCGTGGCGACGACCACGCGGTCGCCGTGGGCGAGCGCGGGCACCAGGTAGGCCAGGGACTTCCCGGTGCCGGTGCCGGCCTGGACGAGCAGGTGCTCGCCGTGGTCGACGGCGTCGGCGACGGCCTCGGCCATCCGGACCTGACCGGGGCGCTCCGCGCCGCCGACGGCCGCCACCGCGGCGTGCAGCAGTTCGGGGATCCGCGAGCGCGGGACGGCGACGGCTTCCTCGGCCTCGTCGCCGAGGGCCGTCGCGGGCTGGGATTCGGAGTCGTTCGTCATGACCCTCCCACCCTACGGGGCGGGGGTGACAATCCGGTCCCGTTGCCCGGGCAGTCGCACGTCCACCGCGACCAGCGCGTTCGGCACGGTCCCGTGCCGGGCGGCGTGCGGGCGGTGCGGGCGGTCCTGGTAGCCGTCCAGCAGCAGCCGGTTGCGGTTGAGGCAGAGCCGGTCGATCCGGGGGCGGAACAGGTCGAACAGCTCGAAGCGCTCGCCCAGCTCGGGGAAGCGGTCCTGGTAGCGCAGCACCTCGGCGCGCAGCAGCGCCCAGAACTCGGTCTCGGGCAGTCCGGTCTGCGCCTCCAGCAGCGGGGCGAGGTAGCGGAAGACACCGATGAAGAGCCCGGAGTGGATGAACTGGCAGAGTCCCTGCGGGCTCTCCCGCAGCAGCACCTCGGCGACCTCGGCGGGCAGCGCGTGCAGTTCGGGCAGGCTCTGCGCGCTGAGGTTGACGTCGTCCACGAAGTCCTTGACCGCGAGCCGGACCGGCACGTCGGAGGGGTCGAAGACCACGATGGCGTTCTCGCCGTGCGGGGAGAAGACCAGCCCGTAGCGGTAGAGGAAGTGCAGCAGCGGCGGCATCGTCGCGGCGAACAGCCGGGCGGTCCAGTCGCCGGGGAGCAGGCCGGAGCGGTCGATCAGCTCGGCGGCGAGCGCCCGCCCGTCGGAGCCGGTCTGCAGCAGCGCGGCCAGGGTGCGGGCCCGCTCGCCGCCGTCCAGGAAGGGGCCGAGCGGCTGGCGCCAGATCGCGCCGAGCAGCTCCTTGTACTGGTACGGCGCCTCGGGCAGCTCGCGGTAGAGCGGGTGGTCGACGGTGACGGAGGCGATCTCGCCGAGCAGGATCACCCGGCACTCGTCGCGCAGGTACGGGTCGGCGTCGCGCAGCCCGAGCAGCCAGGCGGTGACGGCGGGCGCGGCCAGCGTGCGCTCGACCGGCAGGCCGCGCCAGACCAGGGTGTTCAGGACGGACAGCGGCAGCTTGACGGTGCAGCGCTCGGGGTGGGCGGTGTTGAAGAAGGAGCGGATGGACTGCTGGGGCAGCCGTGGGTCGCCGTCCGAGGGCAGCGGGACGATCTCGCCGGAGGCGATCCAGGGGGCGAACAGCGGCAGGATCGTCTCGTCCCACTGCCAGGGGTGGACGGGCAGCAGCAGGTAGTCCCCGGCGTCCGGGCCGAGCGCGGCGCGCAGC
The DNA here is from genome assembly GCF_042798815.1 of Kitasatospora sp. NPDC057738. NCBI lineage: Bacteria > Bacillati > Actinomycetota > Actinomycetes > Kitasatosporales > Streptomycetaceae > Kitasatospora > Kitasatospora sp. NPDC057738. The sequence goes on from NZ_JBHVJT010000056.1 coordinate 9,678, forward strand.
GCGTCGACGTCGTCCAGCTCGCGGGCGTACAGCTGCTCGGGCCGTTCCAGGCCGGGCACCCCGCGGTACTCGGCGAGCCGGCGGTGGACGGCGATCCAGGGCAGCGGGCGGGGGCTGCGGGCCTCCGGGGCCCAGCGGGCGGCGTCGGTGCCGGAGAAGCCGATCCGGCCCTTGTTGGGCACGATCCAGGGGTGGCCGGTCTGCCGGCCCTCCAGGGCGGCGTGGTCGAGGTCGGCGAGTTCGGCGGCGGTCAGCGCGGTGGCGAGCTGGCGGGCGTCGGCGGTCAGGGTGGCGCAGAGCTCGCGGATCAGGTGGCCGGTGGTCTCGCCGCGCATGCCGAGGGTCTGCCGGGCGTACGGGAGGAAGCGCAGCGGGTCCAGGCCGTCCGGGCGGGTGCAGCGGACGGACTCGGGGTCGACCTGCCAGCTGTCGTAGGCGCCGCGCCGGGCGGTGAAGCGGTACTCGGCCTCGGGCAGCTCCAGCCGGTATTCGCCGGGCGCCTCGCCGGGGACGGGCCGGAGCAGGTCCTCGTAGGCGAACTCGCCCAGCATCTTGGCCAGCAGGGCGCGGCCGGCCCGCTGCCAGTGCCCGGCGGTGAGGTGCGGGGGCAGGTGGAGCGGCGGTTCAGCGGCCGACGGTTGCGGCACGGGTCAACTCCTGGGGGCGGGGGACGACGGGGGTCCGGTGGTGGGACGCGGGGTCGGGGGCGGGTACGGGCGGTGCGAAGCCGGTCCAGGCGGTGCGGTCGGGCAGCCGGTGGACGGTGCGCCCGGTGACGGCGTTGAGGATCACGGCGGCCCGGTGGGCGCCGAGTCCGAGGTCGGGGGTGCCGACGCCGTGGGTGTGCAGTTCGGCGTTCTGGACGTACAGCCCGCCGGTGAGTTCGGGGCGGGTGGCGACCCGGTGGTCCAGGTCGACCCGGTAGCGCCCGGCCTCGTCCCAGTCGATCAGCTCGGCGAGCGGTTCGAGGGCGGCCGGGCGGGCCGCCCGGTAGCCGGTGGCGAGCACCAGGGCGTCGGTGCGCAGCAGGTGCTCGGCGCCGGAGTCGGTGTGCCGGCAGTGCAGTTCGAGGCCGCCGCAGGGGCCCGGTCGGGCGGCGGTGACGGCGGTGCCGGGGGTGATCTCGACCGGGGCGGTGTCGATCGGGCGGCCGATGGTGCGCTCGTAGAGGTGGTCGTGGATCTCGGCGAGGGTCTCGGTGCTGGCGGCCTTGTGCAGCTGCCACTGGGCGGCGACCAGCGCGTCCCGGACGGGGGCGGGCAGGCCGTGGAAGTAGCGGGTGTAGTCGGGGGTGAAGTGCTCCAGGCCGAGCTTGGAGTACTCCATGGGGGCGAGCGCCCTGGTGCGGGTGAGCCAGCGCAGCCGGACGCCGTCGCCCTCGTGGCGCCGGAGCAGGTCGAGGAAGACCTCGGCGCCGGACTGTCCGCTGCCGATCACGGTGATGTCCCGGGCGCCGGCCAGGTCGGCGCGGCGGTCCAGGTACTCGGCGGAGTGGAAGGCGTGCGGGTGTCCGGCCAGCGCGGCGAAGGCCTCGGGGAGGACCGGCCGGGTGCCGACGCCGAGGGCGAGGTTGCGGGCCCTGACCTCGGAGCGCCGGCCGGTCGCGGTGTCGGTCAGCTCGGCGCGGTACCAGGGCGCGTCCCAGTGCAGGGCGGTGACCTCGGTGCCGAAGCGGCAGCCGGCCAGCCGTTCGGCGGCCCAGCGGCAGTAGTGGTCGTACTCGCGGCGCGGCAGCTGGAAGCGCTCGGCGAAGTAGAACGGGAAGAGCCGGTCCTGGTCGCGCAGGTAGTTGAGGAAGGACCACGGGCTGGTCGGGTCGACCAGGGAGACCAGGTCGGCGAGGAACGGCACCTGCATCCGGGCCCCGTCCACCAGCATCCCGTGGTGCCAGCGGAACTCCGGGCGCTGGTCGCAGAAGAGGGCGCGCAGGCCGGGGACGGGCTCGGCGAGCGCGGCGAGCGAGAGGTTGAACGGGCCGATGCCGACGCCGAGCAGGTCGTACGCGGGGGGTGTCGAGGTGTCCACAGGGGTTTCCTAGGCGGGGAGTTGGGCCTGCGCGGCGGGCCCGTCGGCCCGGTCGCGGACCATCAGGGCGGCGCGCTTGCCGGGCAGGTCGAGTTCGGCGGCGGCTCGGAATCCGGCCCGTTCGAAGGCCCGGACGGACCGCCGGTTGCGGACGTCCGGCTCGGCCACCACCCGTTCGCAGCGCGGATTCCCGCGAAGAATCAATTCTGCGAGGGCGGCGAGGAGGACGGCGCCCAGCCCTCGGCCGCGGCTGGCGGCGGGGCCGAGCAGCAGGTGCACGCCGGTGTCGTACGGCCGGGCGGGGTAGTGCGCGGCGAGCGGGTCGAGGTCGGCGCGGTAGACCTCCCAGTAGCTCATCGGCTCGCCGTCGAGCAGGCCGAGGCAGGGCAGGCTCCGGCCGTCGCCGTCCTGCTGGGCCCGGACGTGCCGTTCGGTGACCTCCGGCGGCCCGGCGAGCTCCCAGAAGGCGTCGACCTCCGGGTCGTTCATCCAGCCGGTGAGCAGCGCCAGGTCGGCGGGCAGCAGGACCGGGCCGAGCCGGAACTCGCCCGCCGCGGTGGGCACCGGACCGAGCCGGAACTCGCCCGCCGGCGTGGGCACCGGGCCGAGCCGGAACTCGCCCGCCGGGGCGGGCACCGGTGCCCGCCCGGGCAGCTCGTGCGGCATCAGGCGCCCGCCACCGGGTTGGGGATGTCCACGTACACGGACTGGCTGGCGACCGGGCCGACCAGCTCGTCCATGCCGTTGATCCGGGTGAGCAGGTTGGCCTTGCAGGGCAGCGTGGGCGCGTCCAGCAGCAGGGCGGGCAGCGCCGAGCCGGTGGCGGCGGCCCGCGGACCGGCCAGGAACCGGCGCAGCGCCGCCAGCAGCACCGTTTCGTCGGCGAGCCGCTGGGAGCCGAAGGCGCCGATCAGGCCGAGCACGTGGTTGATGCCGAGGTAGTAGGCGAAGTGGTGGTCGATCACCTCGTCCGGCAGGAAGGTGTCGCTGTCCGTGCCGAGCCCGGGCAGCCGGGCGGCGAGCGCGCCGGCGGCGCTCTCCCGGTAGTAGTAGCCCTGGTTGTCGCGGTAGCGGCCGCCGCACGGCCAGCCCTCGGCGTCCAGCAGCACGAGGCTGTTCTGCTGGTGCGCCTCCAGGGCGATGCCGCCCCGGCCGTCCAGCCAGAGGATGGGCAGCACGACCGCGTCCAGGTAGCGCAGGAACCATTCGGCGGCCACCGTCCGCAGCGGGCGGGCGCAGCGCAGGGCCAGCGCCCGCAGGAGGTCGCCGAGCCGGGAGGGCACGGTGTCGCCGCCGCCGAGCGGTTGTTCGGCGACCAGCCCGGCGACGCACAGCGCGCGGTCGGTGGGTGCGAAGGGCTGGGCGCGCAGCACGGTGTCCAGGCCGTTGGGGTCGCCGAGGTCGGGGTGGTCGACGCCGATCCAGGCAGGGTCGCGGACGATGTCGAAGCCGGGGTGGGCGGCCCGCCACTCGGCGGCCAGCCCGCTCTCCAGCAGCCGGTGCATCTCCAGGCCGCGGTGCAGTTCCTTGCGCAGGTTCTCCCGGCGGGAGTTGGTGATCCGCAGGCCGAGCGAGAGCTTGAGCATCCACGGGGTGCCGGGCCGGTAGACGGTGCGCACCGAGGAGGTGGGGTACCAGGGCTCGCCGGCCGGGCCGAGGTCGTGCAGCAGCCCGTCGGCGAGGAGTGCGGCGACGGCCGGGCGGTGGGCGAGTTCGCGGGCCTGCCAGGGGTGCAGCGGGACGGCGGCGGTGCCGGGCGGCAGCGCCGGGCCGCCGTCGAGCAGTCCTGCGGTGAGCTGCTCGGCGCTCTCGGCGACGGCGGAGCCGGCCGCGAGCAGTTCGCGGTCCACCGCGTACCAGTGCAGTTGGAAGGAGCCGTGCAGTTCGGGCGAGTAGGCGGCGCTCTGGGCGGGGCCGAGGCCGTCGCGGCTCTTGGGCGTGGGGTGCAGCGGGTGGCCGAGCAGCAGGGACTGTTCGGCGGCGAGGAAGTGCGAGCGCTCCGGCCCGCCGGGCACGGCGGCGGTGCGGCGGTGGGCGAGGATCTCGGCGGTGCGCACGACCGAGTCGGCGACCCGGCCGGCCAGGTCGGCGACCTGCCCGGGGTCGGGCCGTTCGGCGGCCGCGGCGGCGAGCAGCGCGGCGGCGGTGACGGCGTCCACCGGGGCCTCGGCGCCGCCCTCGCCGGCCGCGAGGGTGGCGGGGCCGAAGCGGTGCCAGCCGCCGGGCGACCAGTAGCGGACCGGGGCGGTGAGCCGGGCGGCCCCGCCGAGGACGGCGATCCGCAGTCGGCCGTCCGGGCCGGGCCGGGCTCCGGTCTCCCGCGTCCAGCAGCGCAACAGGGCTTCCAGTCCGGCCTGTTCGGCGGCGACGGCCGGGTCGGGGTGCAGCAGCAGGTCGTGTCCGAAGGCCCGTGCCGCGGTGGGCGGCGGTACGGGCGGGGCTCCGGTGAGGGCGGTGCTCAAGGCTGCTCCTTGGGGCGCGTGGGGGTGCGGACGCGCACTGTGGTGGAGGGGATCGGCGGGCACTCGCACCGTCGCGTCAGGTAAGGGTTACCTATCCATGACGGGTGATCACAAGGAGCGCTCACTCGTCCGGGTGAGAATCGGCGATTGTGCACATCCGGGGCCGGATGCCCTGCTGGGCCGGTGCACCGGCCGGGCCCGGATCACGGATCGGTGACCTCCGGCCGGCACCGCAACCCGGGGGGTGGGCACCGCCGTCCTCCTTGGCGATGGAAGACTCCAGGACGGCGGACCGCCGCACCGCGAACCGGCCGGGCACCCAGCGCCCCGGTGTGCGGTCGCCCGCCGCGGCACCGTCCGGCGAGCCGGGACCACCCGGCGACCCGGCACCCACCGCCCGAGCACAGGGGGAAGCGCACAGATGCCAACGATCCACCGGTCAGCCCTGGCCGCCGCCCTGGCCGCGGGCACCCTGCTCGCCGTGAGCGCCTGCGGGCCCGACGGCCCGGCGGGCGGCGGGACCAGCCCCGCGCCGCCGCCCTCCTCCGCGGCGGCCCAGGCCGCGGGCGCGGGCGGGGCGATCGGCGGCATCACCCTCCCGTCCGGGCTGCCGACCAGCCTGCTGGAGGGACTGCCCAGGAGCTGGGACGACCTGAAGAAGTGGAAGTTCGAGGACTGGGACAAGTGGGCGTCCAAGCACGTCTTCAACAACCCGGTGGTGAAGGACTTCTGGGACCCGGACAAGATGGGCGACTCCAAGCCCGCCGAGCCGGCCCCGCCCACCGCCAAGCCCGCCCCCGCCACCCCCGCGCCGTCCACCGACGACGGCGTGACCGACCCCGAGCCCCCGGTGGTCAAGGCCCTGGCGGTGCCCCGCCCGTACACGAAGCAGCCCTCCGGAAAGGTGTTCTTCTCCGCCCAGGGCGGCCGCGGAAACTGCTCGGCGACGGTGATCACCGACCCGCAGCACCCGGGAAAGAGCAACCTGGTCTGGACGGCCGGCCACTGCGTGCACGAGGGCAAGGGCGGGAACTTCTTCAAGGACCTGGTCTTCGTGCCCGCCTACAACAACTCGGGCGCCTCCAGCGGCGGCAAGCGGGCCCCGCTGTCCGAGCTGGCCCCGCTGGGCACCTGGTGGGCCGACCAGGTCACCGCCTCGCCGCAGTGGATGGTCGAGGGCGGCGGCAGCGGCGACGCCGCCAACCAGTACGACTTCGCGGTGATGCGCGTGCGCAACCAGAACGACACCGGCAAGTCCCTGGAGGAGACGGTCGGTTCGGCCGTTCCGGTCTGGTTCGACGCGCCGCGCGACCAGCTCAAGGTCTCGGCCGTCGGCTACCCGCTCGTCAAGCCGTTCGACGGCCAGGAGCTGTACAAGTGCGACGGCGGCAAGCCGACCCGGCTCTCCTTCGACGCCAAGCGCCCGACGATGCTGACCATCGGCTGCACCATGACCCAGGGCGCCAGTGGCGGCGGCTGGTTCGCCACCATGCCCGACGGCAGGACCGCCCTGGTCAGCAACACCTCGATCGGCACCCAGGAGCACACCTCGCTGAGCGGCCCCTACCTGGAGGCGGTCGCCCGGCAGGCACTGGACTGGATCTCCAAGAAGTAGCAGCCGTACGAGGGAAGCAGCCGCCGGCGGGGGGCGGTACGGGACCACCAGCACAGCACGGGGGACGAGCCAGCATGCCGACAACCACCAGCCGGCGGCGCCGGGCCGCGACGGCCGGCGCCGCGCTGCTCGCCGCGCTCGCGCTGGGCGCCGCCGGGTGCGGCCCGGACGGCCCGGCCCGGCCCGCCACCGCGCCCCTCGCCCTGCCCCGCTCCGCGCCCACCAGCCTGGGCGACCTGACCGGCTGGAAGGTGGAGGACTGGGACCGCTACGTCGCCGACAGCGCCTTCGCCGGCGACGCGGCGCCCGGCTCCTGGACGGCCGCCCGGATGGACACCGCCAAGCCCCGGCCCACCCCGGAGTACTCCCTGGCAGCCCCCGCGGCGGCCGGTGTCGAACAGGACGCCCCGCCGGCCGCCGTCCCGGCCCAGCCGCTGCCGCACCCGTACGCCCAGGCCGGTGCGGTGGTCGGCCGGCTCTTCATGACCACGCCGCAGGGCGACGCGGCCTGCTCCGCCACCGTGGTCTCCGACCCGGTCAACCCCGGCCGCAGCAACCTCGTCTACACCGCCGCGCACTGCCTGCACGACGGCAAGGGCGGCGGCTGGCTGAAGAACCTGGTCTTCGTCCCCGCCTTCAACCGGGACGGCCGGGTGGTCCACGGCAAGCCGAACCCGGACCAGCAGGCCGCCCCGTACGGCCGGTGGACGGCGGTGCGCGCGCTGGTCTCGCCGACCTGGCGCCAGGAGAGCGGCGTCGGTGCCCGCAACCAGTACGACTACGGCGTGCTGCGGGTGCGCGGCGAGGACGGCTCCGGCAGGTCCCTGGAGGAGACGGTCGGCGGCTCGGTGCCGATCTGGTTCAACGCCCCGCGCGAGCAGATCACCGCGGCCGCCGCCTACGGCTACCCGGCCGAGCGGCCGTTCGACGGCCTGGAGCTCGAACACTGCGACTCCCCGGCCGCGCCCGGGCGGCTCTCCTTCGACCGGAGCCGCCCGCCGATGTACGTGATCGGCTGCTCCATGACGGCCGGCGCCTCCGGCGGCGGCTGGTTCGTCATCAGGGACGGCAAGCCCAACCTGATCAGCGTCGGCGCGGTCGGCAACCGCAACCCGGCCGGCTACCAGGCCGGGCCCTCCCTGCACGACCAGGCGAAGCAGGCCTTCGACTACTTCGCCAAGAACGTCCGGTAGCCCCTGCGGGAGCACGGGAAGGGCCCCGGGACGGCGTACCGTCCCGGGGCCCTCCGTCGGCTCCGGCCTCAGCCCTGCAGGGCCACCGCGAAGTACTCCAGCTCGGCGGCCAGCTCGGCCTGCACCTTGGCGTGCAGCAGGGTGCCCTCGCCGGTGTGCTCGGTGGAGAGCAGCTCCCCCTCGGCGTGCACCCGGGAGACCAGCGCGCCCTGGGTGTAGGGCACCAGGGCCCGCACCTCGACCGCCGGACGCGGCAGCTCGTCGTCGATGAGCTGCAGCAGCTCCTCGATCCCCGCGCCGCTGCGGGCCGACACCACGATGGCGTGCGGCTCGCGGCGCAGCAGGCGCTGGAGCACGTGCGGATCGGCGGCGTCCGCCTTGTTGATCACCACGATCTCCGGCACGTTCTGCGCGTCGACCGAGACGATGACCTCGCGGACGGCGGCCAGCTGCGTCTCCGGCTCGGGGTGCGAGCCGTCCACCACGTGCAGGATGAGGTCGGCGTCGGCGACCTCCTCCATGGTCGAGCGGAAGGCCTCGACCAGGTGGTGCGGCAGGTGCCGGACGAAGCCGACGGTGTCCGCCAGGGTGTAGAGCCGCCCGCTCGGGGTCTCGGCCCGGCGCACGGTCGGGTCCAGGGTGGCGAACAGCGAGTTCTCCACCAGGACGCCCGCGCCGGTGAGCCGGTTGAGCAGCGACGACTTGCCGGCGTTGGTGTACCCGGCGATGGCCACGGACGGCACCTGGTGGCGCTTGCGCTCCTGGCGCTTGGTGTCGCGGCCCTTCTTCATGTCGGCGATCTCCTTGCGGAGCTTCGCCATCTTCTCGCGGATCCGGCGCCGGTCGGTCTCGATCTTGGTCTCACCGGGGCCACGGGTGGCCATGCCGCCGCCCGAGGTGCCGGAGCCACCGCCACCCATCTGCCGGGACAGCGACTGGCCCCAGCCGCGCAGGCGCGGCAGCATGTACTGCATCTGCGCGAGCGAGACCTGCGCCTTGCCCTCCCGGGACTTGGCGTGCTGGGCGAAGATGTCCAGGATCAGGGCCGTCCGGTCGACGACCTTGACCTTGACCACGTCCTCCAGGTGGATCAGCTGGCCGGGGGTGAGCTCACCGTCGCAGACGACGGTGTCGGCGCCGCTGGCGGCGACGATGTCGCGCAGTTCCTTCGCCTTGCCGGAGCCGATGTAGGTGGCCGCGTCGGGCTTGTCGCGGCGCTGGATGACGCCGTCCAGCACCTGGGAGCCGGCCGTCTCGGCGAGCGCGGCGAGCTCGGCCATCGAGTTCTCCGCCTCCTCCAGCGTGCCGTCCGTCCAGACGCCGACGAGCACCACGCGCTCCAGGCGGAGCTGGCGGTACTCGACCTCGGTGACGTCTTCGAGTTCGGTGGAGAGGCCGGCGACACGGCGCAGGGCGGCTCGCTCGCTGCGGTCGTACTGGTCGCCGTCGTAGTGGTGGCCGAGGTCCTCGTCGATGGCCGCGAGGTCCTCGTCCATGAGGGCTTCCGCCCGCAGACCGTCGAGGCGGCGCGGAGCGTCGGCGTGGTCGCGGGTGTCGAACGTGGAGGTCATTCTGTCCTTTGGCTCGCTGGTACGGGTGGCCTTCGGGGACCGCTGCCGCGGTCCCGTACGGAGTCTGCCCAGCTGCCGCCCCGGTTACCGTCCGGGCGGGGGTGAGCTGCCCCTCGGGTCCTCGGATGAGGCCCGGGCTCCTGTGCCCGGACAACACCGTGGACCGGCCGTGAATTCCCCATGATGGTCGCACGCCCGGCGCGGGCCGGTCATCCCCATTTCCGCGGGCCGGACATCCTCATTTCCCGCGGGCCGCCGGGCCGAGCGGCCGCTCCCCCGGCTCCCGGCCGCCGTCCGGGGCCTGCGGGCGGCTCACGTCGTACACCCCGGAGACCTTGAGCATCGCCCGCATCAGCCGCGGCAGGGCGGCCGGCTCGGGCAGTTCGACGGTGTAGGTGTGCCGGACCCGGGACTCCTGCGGCGGCTCGACCTCGGCCGAGACGATGCCGACCCCGGCGCCGGCTCCGGAGATCGCGGCGGTGAGGTCGGCGAGCAGCCGGGGCCGGTTCAGCGCCTCGGCCCGCAGGGTGACCCGGTGCCCGGTCGCCGGGGCGTCCTCCGGCCGCCAGCGGACCTCCAGCTCGGCCCGCCCGTCCGCGCGCATCCGCTCCCCCGCCGGGCAGCCGGTGCGGTGCACCGCGACCGCGCCGCCGCGGATCGGGTAGCCGGCCACCTCGTCCGGCGGCACCGGGGTGCAGCAGCGCGCCAGCCGGACCGGCGCCCCGGGCCGTCCGGCCACCGCGACCGGGGCGGCCCGCCGCTCGGCGGTCGGGCGCCCGGGCGGGGCGGGCTGGCCTCCGGTCGGGCCGGTGCGGACCACCGGCTGGCGGGCCGGGTGGTCGGCCAGCCAGCGCTCGATGGCCAGCCGGGCGCCCGGGGTGCGGGCGTGCGCCAGCCACTCGGGGGCGGGGCCGGAGGGCTGGCCGCCGCCGGCCGGGAGGGATTCGGTGAGCACCGCGATCTGGTCGCCGTCCTCCAGCACGGTGGACAGGGCGGTGAGCCGCCCGTTGACCCGCACCCCGATACATCGGTGGCCGGTCTCCTCGCCGAGCAGGTAGGCCGCGTCCACGCAGGTGGCGCCGGCCCTCAGCTGAAGCGTTTCGCCGCTCTCCGTCACCACGGTGATCTCGCGGTCGCCGGCCAGGTCGGCGGTGAGCGCGGACCAGAAGGCGTCCGGATCGGGCGTCTCCTGCTGCCACTCCAGCAGCCGGCTGAGCCAGCCCGGGCGGGCCGGGTCGGTGCGGTCCAGCTCGTCGGCGTCCTGCACGGCGCCGGCCGGGGACGGGTCCCCGAGCGCGACCACCCCGGTCTCGGCCACCTCGTGCATCCGCCGGGTGCGGACCAGCACCTCGACCACCGCGCCGCCGCTGAGCGCCACGGCGGTGTGCAGCGACTGGTAGAGGTTGAACTTGGGCGCGGCCACGAAGTCCTTGAACTCCCCGGGCAGCGGCGTCCAGCAGGTGTGCAGCTCGCCGAGCACGGCGTAGCAGTCGGCGTTCTCCTCGACCACCACCAGCAGCCGCCCGAAGTCGGCCGGCCGCGGCCCCTGCGGCCGGCCGTCCGGCCCGGGCACGGCGGCCCGGCGGAGCAGCACCCGGTGCAGCGAGACGCAGTGCCGGGGGCGGACGGTCACCTCGGCGGTCACCCCGGCCTCGGCCAGTTGGCGGGCCAGCTGCCGGGCGAAGGGCTCCAGCAGGGCGTCCGGCTCGGCCTCGTGACCGGTCATCAGGGCGCGGGTGCGGGCGTGTTCCTCGGGGTGCAGGGTGGCGAAGACGATGTCCTCCAGCTCCGCCTTGAGCACCTGGATGCCGAGCCGCTCGGCCAGCGGGATCAGCACGTCCCGGGTGACCTTGGCGATCCGCACCTGGCTGGCCGGCTTCATGTGCCGGATGGTGCGCATGTTGTGCAGCCGGTCGGCCAGTTTGATCACCATCACCCGGACGTCGTCCCCGGTGGCGACCAGCATCTTGCGGAAGGTCTCGGCCTCGGCGGCGGCACCGAAGTCGACCTTCTCCAGCTTCGTCACCCCGTCGACCAGGTAGGCGACTTCGGGCCCGAACCCGGCGCCCACCTGGTCCAGCGTCAACTCGGTGTCCTCGACCGTGTCGTGGAGCAGCGAGGCGACCAGGGTCGTCGTCCCGGCGCCGAGTTGGGCCAGGATCATGGTCACGGCCAGCGGGTGGGTGATGTACGGCTCGCCGCTCTTGCGCTTCTGGCCGCGGTGGCTGGCCTCGGCGAGCCGGTACGCCCGGGCGAGCAGGCCGAGGTCGGCCTGCGGGTGGTGCCGGCGGTGGACCTGGACGAGCGGCTCCAGGGCGTCCGGCACCGGCGGCCGGCCGGTGGCCAGTAACGCGGCCCGCCCGGCCCGGCCGAGAGCGGCCCGGCCGAGCTCTCCGAGGGGCCGCCTGGCCCCGGCCTGCCGTACGGTCGTCGGCTGTCCCGTCAGGGACTGCCCGGCTTCGATGGTCATCGGCACCTCCGGCAACGGTCGCCGGGCGCCGCCCCGTCCGAGGGGGTGATCTCGACACCCCTCCCCATGGGGTGATCGACCCGGTGGTCCATGCTACCGAGCAGAGCACGTTCCGCGACGCCCTGATTCCCGTCCGCGACCGGTATCACCCGATCGGGGGGATTCGTCACCACACGAATTGGGCAAACCGGGCCGCAGGCCTCAGCGCACCGACTCCCACCAGCGCCCGTCCAGCCGCCCCTCGGCCACGATCACCGCCGGCCCGGTCATCTCCACCCGGCCGTCCGGGTGCTCGGTGATGACCAGTCGCCCGCCCAGCACGTCCACGGTGTACGCGACCGACTCGCCGGTGACCGCCGGGTCGGCGCCGTCCCGGCGGATGGCCGCCACCGCCACCGCGCAGGCGCCGGTGCCGCAGGAACGGGTCTCGCCCGAGCCGCGCTCGTGCACCCGCATCGCGACGTGCCGCGGCCCGCGGTCCACCACGAACTCGACGTTGACGCCCTCCGGGTAGGCGCTCGCGGGGCTGGTGAGCGGCGCGGCGAACAGGTCGCCGGCGTGGTCCAGGCTCTCCACGAAGGCCACCGCGTGCGGGTTGCCCATGTTGACGTTCAGGGCCGGCCAGCGCCGCTCGCCGACCGCGACCTCGATGCCGTCCGGCCCGGGCAGCCGGGCCCGGCCCATGTCGATGGTGACGTCGCCGGGCGTGCCGTCCTCGGCGGCCTCGGCGACCTTCGCGGTGAGCACCCCGGAGCGGGTGGCGACGGCCTGCTCGCCCGGCTCGGCCAGGCCGGCCTCCACCAGGAAGCGGGCGAAGACCCGCAGGCCGTTGCCGCACATCTCGGCGACGCTGCCGTCCGAGTTGCGGTAGTCCATGAACCACTCGGCCCGGTCGGCCATCGCCGCGGCCGCCGGGTCGGCGGCGGCGCGCACCACGCGCAGCAGCCCGTCCCCGCCGAGGCCGGCCCGCCGGTCGCACAGCGCGGCGACGGTCTCGGGACCGATCTCCAGCGCGCCGTCCGGGTCCGGGACGATGACGAAGTCGTTCTGGGTGCCGTGCCCCTTGAAGAAGGGGATGCCGCCCTGCTGGGGAGAGGATGCGCTCACCCCTCCGATGGTACTGAGCGGCGACCCGCCCGCTCGGGGCGGGAGGCTCCCGGGGTGGGAGGCACCCGGAGCGGGAGGCGCCCGGGGCGGAGGTGCTCCGGGCGGACGGCGCTCAGCGCAGGTAGGCGACCCGCCAGACCGCGAGCGCGCAGGCGGCGAGCGCGATCAGGGTGTAGACCACGATCGCCTTCCAGCCGGCCCGCTGCCCGGAGCCCCGCCTCGGCAGCCCCGGCCACTTGTAGCCGGCGTGCCGGGCGGCCATCGCGCCCCAGCCCATCGAGGCGGCGGTGAACAGCAGCCCGAGCATCCCGACCATGGTGGCGCGCGCCCCGGCCGAGCCGAAGGCGAGCGGGAAGGCGAACATCAGCGAGCCGAGGGTGCCCAGCAGGGCGATCGGCAGCGTCTGCCACCAGCGCAGCCGGCGCAGCGGACGGATCTCCCGTTCGTGCACCGCGGCGTCGGGCGGCGTGCGGGTGTCCAGGGCGGGCACCGCGGCCGCGTAGGAGGTCGGCGCCTCCAGTCCGGTCAGCACGGGGAGGTCACCCATCGTCGACTCGTCGAACTCCTCGGCCGGCGCGGTGACACTTCCGCCCTGGCCGGATTCGGGGCCGGTACCCGTCGACACACGGCCTCCCCTGACAGTTCGACACGAGCGGACTCGCGGCCGGGCACGGTCGGCCCGTCCGGCCGACCCCTACGGCATCGATGATGGCATGTCCAGAGAGGCGTTCCGGGCCTGACCGGGGTCGACGGGTGATCCGTGGCCATCACGTGATCGGGCCGTGACCGCCGGTTCGTCCTGCACGGTCGCCTGCGCGCGCAGGTGCACCGCCGGATTGGCCAAAAACCCGTCCTGTACGGCCGGAACCGCCTGACGGCCGATCAGTTCGAGGGATCGTTCCAGCAGCTCGACGGGGTCGGTTCCGGCCGGCCGGGAGAGCCATTCGATGCGGTCGTCGCGGCGGAACCAGGACTCCTGACGCCGGGCGAAGCGCTTGGTCGCCCGGACGGTCTCGGCCCGGGCCTCGTCCTCGGTGCACTCCCCGGCGAAGTGGTCGAGCACCTGCTGGTAGCCGAGCGCCCGGGAGGCGGTCCTGCCCGCGCGCAGCCCGGCCCTCTCCAGTTCCCGCACCTCGTCCAGCAGTCCGTCCTCCCACATCCGGTCGACCCGCAGCGCGATCCGCTCGTCCAGCTCCGGGCGCGGCACGGCGACGCCGATCTGCACCGCCTCGTACACGGCGGTGTTGCTCGGCAGGTTGGCGGTGAACGGCTGCCCGGTGATCTCGATGACCTCCAGGGCGCGGACGATCCGCCGGCCGTTGCTGACGAGGATCGCCTCGGCGGCCGCCGGGTCCAGCTCGGCCAGCCGCCCGTGCAGCGCGTACGGGCCGACCAGCTCCAGCTCGGCCTCCAGCCGGGCCCGCACCTCCGGGTCGGTGCCCGGGAACTCCATCTCGTCGATCGCCGCCCGGACGTACAGCCCGGAGCCGCCGACCAGGACGGGCGTGCGGCCGGCGGCGAGCAGCCGGTCGATCTCGGCCCGGGCCAGCCGCTGGTACTCGGCGACGCTGGCGGCCTCGGTGACGTCCCAGACGTCCAGCAGGTGGTGCGGCACTCCCCCGCGCTCGGCCGTGGTGAGCTTGGCGGTGCCGATGTCCATGCCCCGGTACAGCTGCATCGAGTCGGTGTTGATCACCTCGCCGTCGAGGCTGCGGGCGATGGCGACGGCCAGGTCGGACTTGCCGGCGGCGGTCGCGCCGACGACGCAGACCACACGGGGAGGGGCGACATGCGGGGTACGGGAGCTGCTCACCGTTCCAGTCTCCCAAAACCGCCGGGCCACCGGGGACCGGGCTGCCGCCCGCCCGCCACTGCGCGACGATATGACTGTTTCCCGGACATTTTCCGGCCGTTTCCCCGGTTGGGCCCGCTTTGCGAACGCTTTGCCCGGCCCGCTCGTTGTGCGGGGAACAGCGGATGAAGGAGATCGTCATGGGCCTGATGGACAACCTCAAGGGCAAGGCCGAGGAGCTCAAGGGCAAGGCCGGCGAGTTCGCGGGCAAGCACAGCGACCAGATCGAGAAGGCCGTGGACAAGGCCGGCGGGGCCATCGACAAGGCGACCAAGGGCAAGTACAGCGACAAGATCGAGCACGGCGCCGAGAAGGCCAAGGACGCGGTCGGCGACTTCGCCCAGAAGCCGAAGCCGGGCGACGAGGGGCAGCCCCCGCGGTCCTGACCCCGCGGTCCCGGTCCCGGCCGGTCCGGCGGTCCCGACCGGGAGCCCCGACGGCCGGGAGCCCCGGTCCGGCGGCCCCGACCGGCTAGGACCAGGACGCCACGAAGTACCCGACCCCGTACGGCGCCTCCTGGTGGCCCAGCCGCCCGGTGAGGCCGGCGCCCTCCGCGGCGCCGGCCAGCACCTGCCAGGGCGCCCGGCCGTCGGCCTTGAGCTCGGCGGCCAGAAGCGGGTCCAGCGCGGCCAGGGCGGGCAGGTCGGCCGAGCCCAGGGCGGCGGCCAGGGCGGCGTCGAAGCCCTCGGCCCGCTCGTCCAGGTACCCGGGCGCCTTCACCGAGCGGCAGGCGCTGCCGTCGCCGAGCACCAGCAGGCCGACCCGCTCGGCCAGGCCGGCCAGGCCCTGGCCGAGGCCGAGCATCCGGTCGGCGGGGGCGTCGGCGGGCACCGCGCAGGCGTGCGTCGGCAGGGTCACCCCGGCGCGCTCCAGCAGCCAGGCGCCGACGGTCAGCGAGGGGGCCAGCTCCGGCCCCTCGACCCGGTCGCCGGGCAGCTTGGCGACCAGCGGCACCCCGTAGCGGCGGAAGGAGCCGGCTCCGCCCTCGGTCCAGACCTCGGCCGTCGACCCGGTGCCGACCACCACGACCAGCTGCGGCCCGGCCGCGACCAGCGCCGCCAGCGCCTCGTCGCAGGCCGTGCGCAGGGCGTCCAGCTCGGGCGCGGCCCCGGCGGCGACCTCGGGGACGAGCAGCGGCGGACAGGGGCACACGGCGGCGGCTACCAGCATGTGGATCACTCTAGCCAAGAAGCCGGGCGGCCCGGCCGGAGCCGAAGCTCCCGCCGGGCCGCCCGGAACACCCGCGGGTCAGTCGCCGCAGCAGGCCCCGCCCGCCGGCGCGGCCAGCGGCAGCTCGGCCGGGGCGCCGATCTTCGGCAGGCCGAGCATCACTCCGGCCGGCTTGGCGGCGGGCGCGGCCCGGCGCTTCTCCCAGGCGTCGCCGGCGCGGGTGCGGCGCACCGCGAGCGCCGGGCCCTCGGCGAGCAGGTGGTGCGGGGCGGCGTAGGTGATCTCGACGGTCACCACGTCGCCGGGGCGCACCGGCTCGTCCGGCTTCGTGCTGTGCTCGTCGTCCACCCCTCGGAGCCTCGGGTTGAAGTGCACCAGCCGGTTGTCGGGGGCGCGGCCGGAGAGCCGCCGGGTCTGATCGTCCTTCTTGCCCTCGCCCTCGGCGACCAGGACGTCCAGGGTGCGGCCGACCTGCTTCTTGTTCTCCTCCCAGGAGATCTCCTCCTGGAGGGCGATCAGCCGGTCGTAGCGGGCCTGGACGACCTCCTTCGGCACCTGGTCCGCCATGTCCGCGGCGGGGGTGCCGGGGCGCTTGGAGTACTGGAAGGTGAAGGCGTTGGTGAAGCGGGCCTCGCGGACGGTGTGCATCGTCTCCTCGAAGTCCTCCTCGGTCTCACCGGGGAAGCCCACGATGATGTCGGTGGAGATGGCCGCGTCCGGCATCGCCTCGCGGACCTTGCGGATGATCCCGAGGAAACGGTCCTGCCGGTAGGAGCGGCGCATCGCCTTGAGGACGCGGTCCGAGCCGGACTGCAGCGGCATGTGCAGCTGGTGCATCACGCTCGGGGTCTCGGCCATCGCGGCGATCACGTCGTCGGTGAAGTCGCGGGGGTGCGGCGAGGTGAAGCGGATCCGCTCCAGGCCCTCGATCTGCCCGGCGGCGCGCAGCAGCTTGGAGAAGGCCTCGCGGTCGCCCAGGTCGGAGCCGTAGGCGTTGACGTTCTGGCCGAGCAGGGTCACCTCGATGACGCCCTCGTCCACCAGCGCCTCGATCTCGGCGAGGACGTCGCCGGGGCGGCGGTCCTCCTCCTTGCCGCGCAGCGCGGGGACGATGCAGAAGGTGCAGGTGTTGTTGCAGCCGACCGAGATGGCGACCCAGGCGGCGTACGCGGACTCGCGGCGGGTCGGCAGGGTGGAGGGGAAGGTCTCCAGCGACTCCAGGATCTCGACCTGGGCCCTGCGCTCGACCGCGGCCCGCTCCAGCAGCGCCGGCAGGTGGCCGATGTTGTGGGTGCCGAAGACCACGTCGACCCACGGGGCGCGCTTGACGATGCTCTCGCGGTCCTTCTGGGCCAGGCAGCCGCCGACGGCGATCTGCATGCCCTTGTGACGGGTCTTGACCGGCGCGAGCTGGCCGAGGTTGCCGTACAGCTTGTTGTCGGCGTTCTCGCGCACCGCGCAGGTGTTGAACACCACCAGGTCCGGGTCGCCCTCGGGCCCGGCCTTGACGTACCCCGCGTCCTCCAGCAGGCCGGACAGCCG
Organism: Kitasatospora sp. NPDC057738; assembly: GCF_042798815.1. Lineage (NCBI taxonomy): Bacteria > Bacillati > Actinomycetota > Actinomycetes > Kitasatosporales > Streptomycetaceae > Kitasatospora > Kitasatospora sp. NPDC057738. The sequence goes on from NZ_JBHVJT010000056.1 coordinate 26,685, forward strand.
CTCGGAGTCGTGGACGTTCATCTGACAGCCGTGCGTGACGACCTTGTAGCTCTTCAATCCGCTCTCACCGCTCACCAGACCAGGGTACGGGCAGCGGCGAAGGGCTTTTCCCTGAGCTTCCACCACCCGTTCCACTCCCGTTCGGCCTGAGCGCCTGGCAGTATCCCTGCATGACCCCCACCACTGCGTCCCGTCTCGGCGCCGCCGTCCGCACCGCGGCCCGGAGCCCGCTGTGGCGCACGGTGCTGGTGGTGGTACTGCTGGTGGCCGGGTTCGGCGGCTGGTGGCTGTCGGCGGGCCGCTCGCCCGGGTACCCGCGCGGCGAGGTCCGCTTCGCCACCGGGGTGCAGCGCGGCGTCTACGACCGGTACGGGCAGCTGCTCCAGGCCCACGTCTCCCGGACCATGCCCGGGGTGCGGCTGGCCCTGGACAACTCCGAGGGCTCGATCGACAACCTCACCCGGGTGATCAGAGGCCGGGACGCCTTCGCGATAGCCACCGCCGACGCGGTCGCCGACTACCAGGGCCAGGGCAAGGAGAAGCTGCGGGCCATCGCCCGGCTGTACGACGACTACCTGCAGCTGATCGTCCCGGCCTCCTCCCCGGTGCGCCGCACCGCCGACCTCAAGGGCCTGCGGGTCGGCGTCGGCCTGCCGCAGTCCGGGGTGAACCTGGTGACCAAGCGGCTGCTGGGCGCGGCCGGCCTGGACCCGGACCACGACATCGTCCCGGTGCCGAAGGGGATCGGCGAGGCCGCCGACGACCTGCGCGCGGGCCGGCTGGACGCCTTCTTCTGGTCCGGCGGCCTGCCCACCAGCGCGCTCACCGACCTCTCCGACCACTTCCCGATCCGTGTCGTGCCGCTGAGCGACCTCGCCGAGGCCCTGCACAAGGCCGAGGGCGGCGGCACCGACGCCTACCGGGCGGCCACCATGCCCAAGGGGACGTACCCGAACGCCGAGCCCAAGGACGCCGTCGCCACGGTGGCCGTGCCGAACCTGCTCATCACCCTGGACGACGCGGACCCGCGCCTGGTCGAGGGCATGACCCGCGCGGTGATCGACAGCCGGGACCAGATCGGCGCCCAGGTGCACGCGGCCCAGCTGGTCGACCTGCGCACCGCCGTCTACACCGACCCGCTCCCGCTGCACACCGGCGCGGCCCGCTACTACCGCTCGGTGAAGCCGTAGGGCGCGACCACCGACCGCTGACGCCGCGGGGCGCGGCCGCCGCCCGGTGAAGCCGTAAGGCGCAGGGCCTGCCCCGGCTACTTCTCCGGCCGGGGCACCGCCAGCGTCACCGCGAGCCCGGTCGGCCTGACCGGCGCGAAGCCGAGCGTGCCGCCGCCGGCCGCCAGCAGGGTGCGGGCGATGGACAGCCCGAGCCCCGAACCGTCCACGTTCTGGTGCCGCGTGCTGCGCCAGAACCGGTCCCCGGCCCGGGACAGCTCGTCCTCGGTGAGACCGGGCCCGGCGTCGGTGACGGTCACCGCGACCTCGTCCCGCCGCACCGCCACCCGCAGCCGCACCTCGCTGCCGGCCGGGCTGAACTTGAGCGCGTTGTCCACCACGGCGTCCAGGGCCGAGCCGAAGCCGATCGGGTCGGCCATCCCGATCGCCAGCGCCGGGCCGTCCCAGCGCAGCCCGATCCCGCGCTGCTCGGCCACCGGCCGCCAGGCGTCCACCCGGGACAGGGTGAGCTCGGCGAGGTCGGTGCGCTCCGGTTCGGGGCGGGCGTGCTCGGCGGTGGCCAGGCCGAGCAGGTCGTCCAGCACCCTGGCCAGCCGGGCGCCTTCCTCCCGTACGCCGCTGAGCTCCTCCTCGTGGCCCTCGGGCAGTTCCAGGCCGAGCAGCTCGACCCGCAGCAGCAGCGCCGACAGCGGGTTGCGCAGCTGGTGGGAGGCGTCCGCGACGAAGGCCTTCTGCTGGTCCATGGCGAGCACCACGTGGTCCGCCATCTCGTTGAACGAGCGGGCCAGCCGCTGGAGTTCGGGCGGTCCGCCGCCCGGGGCGACCCGGGCGGCCATCCGGCCGGTGGCGATGTCGTGGGTGGCCCGGTCCAGGGTGCGCACCGGGCGCAGCACCCACTCGGTGAGCCGGACGGCGAGCAGCACGGCGACGATCATCGCGGCGGCCTCGCCCGTGCCGATCACCAGCCACTTGTGCACCACCCGGGTGCGCAGCGCCTCGGCCGGGGATTCGCTGAGCACCACCGCGACCACGTCGCCGTCGCGCACCACGGGGGCGGCGACGGTGATCGTCCGGTCCGGCGTCCACGGCCAGACCTGCGGCGGGTTGTGGCTGCGCCGCCCGTCCAGCGCCTCCTGGAAGGCCTGGGCGCCCCAGCCCCCGGAGGGCACCCGCCAGTCGTCCGGGGCGACGGCGAGCGGAATGCCGTCGCGCTGGAAGATGCCCAGGCGCACGCCGTACAGGTCGTGGTAGCGGCGGACCTCGGCCTCGATCGCGCGCTGCCGGCTGCCGTCGCCCGGGGCGGGTTCCGGGTCGCCCTTGCGGGCGGAGTCGGCGGCGCCGGAGGTGGGCAGGTCCTGGGCGAGGCGGGCGGCGTCGTCGAGCCGGTCGACGACCACCTTGGTCTGTTCGGCCGCCGCGACCGCCGCCGCGAGCGGCAGCCCCAGGGCGGCCAGGACGCAGAGCATGAGGGCGATCAGGATGCCGAGCAGGCGGGTGCGCACGTGCGGTCAGTGCTCCGCGGGGGCGCTCGGGGCCGGTTCGGCCGCGGCGGGCGTGGGGCAGTCGGGGATCAGCCGGTAGCCGACCCCGCGCACGGCCTCGACCAGGCCGGGCAGCGCCAGCTTGTTGCGCAGCGAGCCGATGTGCACCTCCAGGGTGCGCCCGTTGCCCTCCCAGCCGCTGCGCCAGACCTCGCTGAAGATCTGCTCGCGCCGGTAGACGACGCCGGGGCTCTGCGCGAGCAGTGCGAGCAGGTCGAACTCCTTGCGGGTGAGCGGCACGTCGCGGCCGTCCACGCTGACCCGGCGGCGCTCCCGGTCGATCCGGATGCCTCGGGACTCCAGCGGGCCGCGCTGCTGCGGCACGGTGTCGGGCGCGGACACCGCCACCGCGGCGGGGGCGGCGCCGCGGCGGGCCACGGCGTGGATGCGGGCGAGCAGCTCGCCCATGTCGTACGGCTTGGTGACGTAGTCGTCGGCGCCCAGGTTGAGGCCGTGGATCCGGGAGCGGACGTCGGCGCGGGCGGTGACCATGATCACCGGCACGCCGCTGCCGGCCCTGATCCGGCTGCACACCTCGAAGCCGTCGCGGTCGGGCAGTCCGAGGTCGAGCAGCACCACGCGGTACGGCTCGTTGCCGTCCGGCACCAGGGCGTCCAGCGCCTCGTGCCCGCTGCGGGCGTGCCGGACCTGGAAGCCGTGCCGGCCCAGCACCGCGACCAGCGCGGCGGCCACGCGTTCGTCGTCCTCGACGAGCAGCAGTCGCATCCTGTCCTCCTCCTTCCCCCACGTGATCACCGATGATCACCGGGCCGATCGTTCAGGTCCCGGTCCTGCGCAGTATGGGCCAGCGAACGGCCCGGCGCCAGGTTCGACCGCGCACCGGGCCCGGGGGGAACGGGGAGCACCGGAGCGGATTCCCGCTGTGACATGCCCCGTCGGCGCCCGCGCGAACAGCGTGCGAGCGCCGTGTGGCCGTTTCGTGATCCTCAAGTTCCGCTCAGATCGGCTGACGGCGCGCGGTCATGGCTCCTAAGGTCGGCCCACCGGGGGCCGCGGCTCCGCCGGCCTCGGCCCCCGGATCCGTACCACCATTGCCTGTCAAGGGAGTTGAGACTTCTCGGACAGGCGTGATTCGACGACAGAGGGAGCAGGCGCGATGACCGAGAGCCCGGTCGAGGACTCCACCCCCGCAGCCGCCCCACTGGTCGTGCTGAGCAACGTCAACAAGCACTACGGCGCGCTGCACGTCCTGCAGGACATCGACCTCCGGATCGCCCAGGGCGAGGTGGTCGTGCTGATCGGCCCGTCCGGCTCGGGCAAGTCGACGCTCTGCCGGACGATCAACCGGCTGGAGACGATCGACTCCGGCGCGATCACGATCGACGGCCGGCCGCTGCCCGACGAGGGCAAGGAACTGGCCCGGCTGCGCGCCGAGGTCGGCATGGTGTTCCAGAGCTTCAACCTGTTCGCGCACAAGACCGTGCTGGAGAACGTGGTCATCGGCCAGGTGAAGGTGCGCAAGGTGCCCCGCCCGCAGGCCGAGAAGACCGCCCGGGAGCTGCTGGAGCGGGTCGGCGTCGGCGCGCAGGCGGACAAGTTCCCGGCCCAGCTCTCCGGCGGCCAGCAGCAGCGCGTGGCGATCGCCCGCGCGCTGGCGATGAAGCCCAAGGTGATGCTCTTCGACGAGCCCACCTCGGCGCTGGACCCGGAGATGGTCAACGAGGTGCTGGAGGTCATGCGCCAGCTCGCCGCGGACGGCATGACGATGGTCGTGGTCACCCACGAGATGGGCTTCGCCCGCTCCGCCGCCAACCGGGTCCTGTTCATGGCCGACGGGAAGATCGTCGAGCAGAACACCCCGGACGCGTTCTTCACCGCGCCGCGCTCCGAGCGCGCCAAGGACTTCCTCTCGAAGATCCTCCACCACTGACGCTTCGAGACCGGCGGGACCGCCCCCGGCCGCAGTGCCGGCCCGCCCCGCCCGTGCACGCCTTCCAGACGCCAGAGCCCGGTTGACACCGCGGCCCAGCCCCAGGAGAACCCTCATGAGGACGTCCCGCACCCTCGCCGTCGCGCTCTGTGCCGTCGCGCTCACCGCCACCGCCGCCTGCGGCAAGGACGGCACCCCCGGCGCCACCGCCGCGAGCAGCGGCGCCGGCGCCCCGAAGCTGCCGAGCTACACGGTCAAGACCGACGTCAAGGTGGACTCCGCGGTCCTCGCCGAGGCCAAGAAGCGCGGCCAGCTGATCATCGGCGCCAAGGCCGACCAGCCGAACCTCGGCTGGGAGGACGTCGCCAGCGGCGACCGCAGCGGCTTCGACATCGAGATCGCCAAGATGATCGCCGCCGACCTCGGCTTCACCCCGCAGCAGATCAAGTGGCAGACCCTGGTCTCCTCGCAGCGCGAGCCGGCCATCGCCAAGGGCCAGATCGACTTCTACGTCGGCACCTACAGCATCAACGACGAGCGCAAGAAGAGCGTCTCCTTCGCCGGCCCGTACTACATCGCCGGCCAGGACCTGCTGGTGAAGGCCGACAACACCACGATCACCGGCCCGGAGAGCACCGGCGGCAAGAACGTCTGCACCGCCACCGGCTCGACCTCGATCAAGAACATCCAGCAGTACAACCCGAAGGTCACCCAGTTCGACACCTACTCGGCCTGCGTCGAGAAGCTGCTGTCCGGCGAGGTCGACGCGGTCACCACCGACGACGCGATCCTCAAGGGCTACGCCTCCAAGTACAGCCCCAAGCTCAAGGTGGTCGGCAAGCCGTTCACCAAGGAGAACTACGGCGTCGGCCTCAACAAGGACGACAAGGCGCTGCGCGACGCGATCAGCGACGCCCTCAAGGCCCACGAGGACAACGGCGACTGGAAGAAGGCCTACGACGCGACCCTGGGCGCCTCCGGCTCCCCGGCGCCGGACGTCCCGGCCCTCGAGCGCTACTGATCCGCCCGCCGTACGTCGACTCCCGACCATGAACTGAGAGGAGGGCCGCCGGATGGGGTTCCTGTTCGAGGACGACAACTTCGCGTTGTTCCGCGACGGCTTCCTACAGACGATCGAGGTGAGCGCGCTCAGCGCTCTTCTCGCCCTGCTGCTGGGCACCCTGCTGGCGGCCTTCCGGGTCTCCCCGGTGCCGGTCCTGCGCGCCTTCGGCACCGCCTGGGTGACGCTCTTCCGCAACACCCCGCTGACGCTGCTGTTCTTCGCCGTCACCTTCGGCCTGCCGCCGCTGGGCGTGCACTTCAGCCACCTGGCGTTCGCGGTGCTGGCGCTCGGCGGGTACACCGCCTCGTTCGTCTGCGAGGTCATCCGCTCCGGCATCAACACCGTGCCGCTGGGCCAGGCGGAGGCCGCCCGCAGCCTGGGCATGACCTTCGGCCAGACCCTCACCCTGGTCGTCCTGCCGCAGGCCGCCCGGACCGTCCTGGGCCCGATGAGCAGCGTGTTCATCGCCCTGCCCAGGAACTCGGCGATCGCCGGCGCGTTCAGCGTCCCCGAGCTGTACAGCGCCCAGCAGACCTTCTCCGAGCGCGGCTACTCGATCTTCGCCATCTTCTTCTGGGTGGCCTGCGCCTACCTGCTGATCAGCGCCACGGTCGCCACGTTCTTCCGCTTCCTGGAATCCCGACTGGCGGTGGCCCGATGAGTGAGCGCAGCGAGCGAACGATCAAGTGGTGCGCGTGGGCGAAGGCCCCTGCCGAGCGCAGCGAGGTGGGCGCATGAGCGTTCTGAACCGTCAGGCGTCGGCGAGTGTCCTCTACGACACCCCCGGCCCGAAGGCCCGTACCCGGTACCGCGTGTTCGGCGTCCTCTCGGTGCTCGGCATCGCCGGTCTCCTCTGGTACGTCTTCAGCGCGCTGAACGACAACGGCCAGTTCGACGCCGGCCTCTGGGACGCCTTCCAGTACACCTTCGTCCAGCAGCAGATCGTGGACGGCCTGCTGTCCACCCTGGAGGCCTTCGGGCTCGCGGCAGCCTTCTCGCTCACTCTGGGCGCGCTGCTGGCGGCCGGTCAGCTCTCCGACCACCGGCCGGTCCGCTGGTTCTGCACGGCCTTCACCCAGTTCTTCCGGGCGATGCCGCTGCTGATCCTGATCGTCGGGCTCTACTACGCCTTCTTCGCCCAGCAGCCGATGTGGGCGCTGGTGCTCGGCCTCAGCCTCTACAACGGGGCGGTCCAGGCCGAGATCATCCGCAGCGGCGTCAACGCCGTCCCGCGCGGCCAGGGCGAGGCGGCGTACGGGCTCGGCATGCGCAAGACCCAGGTGATGATGTCGATCCTGGTGCCGCAGGCCGTCCGCTCGATGCTGCCCTCGATGATCGGCCAGCTGGTCGTCACCCTCAAGGACACCTCGCTCGGCTTCGTCATCACCTACAGCGAACTGTTGTTCATGGGCAAGAAGATCGCCAGCCAGCCGATCAACGCCGCGGGCTTCCCCTACATCCCCGTGGTGCTCGTGATCGGCCCGATCTACATCGTGATGTGCCTTCTGTTGACCGCGCTCGCACGCTGGATCGAAGCACGTGGCCGTCGCGGCGCGAACCGGCGCACTTCAGCTTCTGCTTGACGGACACGCAGGTGAACTGTTGCATTGCTCTTCGTGACACCTCCCGGGAGCATCCACGCGGCATATGCGGCAGCGGTAACTGACGCCGGCCGATCGGCCGGTTCGCGCCCGGAGGTTCCCTCATGGACCCGGTGATCGTGGTCGGGGCCGGACCGGTCGGTCTGGCCCTGGCCCTCGCCCTGGCCCGGCACGAGGTACCCACCGTCGTCCTGGACGAGGGCTCCGGGCTCTGTCCCGAGGGCCCGCGCAGCCTCGTGCTCGGCGCCGACACCGCCGCCTTCCTGACCCGGATCGGCTACCCGCGGGCCGCCTCGGACTCCGCGCTGTGGGACTCCTTCGCCGTCTGGCGCCGCCGCCAGGAGGTGCTGCGGATCGACCTCACCGATTCGCCCACCTACCACCTGCCCCAGCACCGCCTCCAGCGCGGGCTGCGCGACGCCCTCACCGGCACCCCGCTGATCAAGCTGGTCCCGCTCAACCGGGTCGTCGAACTCGAACAGGACCGGGACGGCGTCAGCATCCGCACCACGGGCACCCAGGACGGCTCCACCACCTGGTGGCGCGGCAGCCACCTGGTCGGCTGCGACGGCGCCAGATCCACCGTCCGCAAGCTCCTGAAGATCCGTTTCCCCGGCCGCCCGGCGGTCGACCGCAACGCCATCGCCACCGTCCGGGTCGACCTGCCCTTCGACGGCGCCCGCCTGCACCGCGAGCCCCCGTGGCGGGGCGACCGCGAGGCCTCCGCCCGTCCGCTGCCGGACGGCGTCTGGCGGCTCGACTGGCGACTGCCCCCCGGCCGGCCCGCCGCCACCGAGACGGTCGACCCGCACGCCACCTGGCCCGGCATCGTCACCGGCGACACCCTGCTCACCCGGGTCACCTCCACCCTCACCGGCTGGTGCGGCGAGCTGCCCCGCTTCGAACTGCTGGCCGCCGCCGACCACACCGCCCAGCAGCGGCTCGCCGCCCGCTTCCGGATCGGCCGCTGCTTCCTGGCCGGCGACGCCGCCCACCTGCACGGCGCCCTCGGCATGCAGAACCTCCCGGACGGGCTGCGCGACGCCGACAACCTCGCCTGGCGGCTGGCCCTCGCCTGGCACCTCCACTCCGGCGGCCCGCAGCCCGGCGGATCGCTGCTGGACGGCTACGAGGCCGAGCGGCGCGGGGCGGTCGGCGCCCGGCTGCGCGCGGTCGACCAGTCCATGCCGCTGCTGCGCCCGCTGCGCGGCTGGCAGCAGACCCGGCGCTCGCTGCTGGTCGGCGGCTTCCGCAAGCACGCCCCGCTGCTCGCCGACGGCCAGCTCGGCACCGGCCGGTTCGGCGGCGCGCCCGCCTACCCGGCGGCGCCCTCCGGCGTCCCCGGCCGGGTCCCGGTGCAGCGCGGCGCGCGCGGCACCACCTCGCTCAGCGAGCTGCTGCCCGCCACCGCCCCCGGGGTGCTCGTCCCGGACCTGCCGGTGCTCGCCGACGACGGCACCCCCGACCACCTGCACGCCCGGCTCGGCACCACCTTCCTGCTGCTGCTGGTCGCCCCCGGCACCGCCGTCTGGTCCTCCGAGCACTGGCTCGGCGCCGGCCTGATGCCCCGCCTCGCCGAGGTCGCCGCCGCGCTGCCCGTCCCCGCCGAGGTGCTGGTCACCGAGGACTACCCGGGCGCCGGCCCGCACACCGTCCTGCTGATCCGCCCGGACGGCCACCTCGTCGGCGTCACCCAGGGCGCCGTCGCCGAGGACCTCCTCGCCCTCGCCGACCGCGCCCGCGGCGGCCCGGCCACGCTCACCCCGGCCCCCGACCCGGCCGAGCAGCCCGAGCCCCGCGAGGTGGACTCCCCGAGCCAGGGCGTGTCCTGACGGGTCCCGGCGGGACGGCCCAGGCAAGTCCCCTTGCAGGTCCTGGCAGGTCTGGCAGGTCTCCTGGCGGGCCCTCCTAGCCGGCCACCGCCGTGGCCCGGCTCTCGCGGACCACCGTCACCCGGATCCGGCCCGGGTAGGTCAGCTCGGTGGAGAACTGGCGGGCGACCTCACGGGCGATCAGCTCCGCGCCCAGGTCGTCCACCGCGTCCGGGCGGACCATCACCCGGACCTCACGGCCGGCCTGCATCGCGTACACCTCGGCCACGCCCTGGTGCGAGCGCGCGATCTCCTCCAGCCGCGCCAGCCGCCGCACGTACAGCTCCAGCGACTCCTTGCGGGCGCCCGGCCGACCGCCCGAGCAGCCGTCCGCGGCCTGGGTCAGCACGGCCGTCACCGTCCGGGGATCGACCTCGTTGTGGTGGGCGGCGATCGCGTGCACCACCTCGGGGGACTCGCCGTACCGCCGGGCGAGCTCCGCGCCCACCGCCGCGTGGCTGCCCTCCGACTCATGGGTGAGCGCCTTGCCGATGTCGTGCAGCAGCGCCGCGCGCCGCACCGGCTCCGGGTCCACCCCGAGCTCGGCGGCCATCATCCCTGCCAGGTGCGCGGACTCCAGCAGGTGCCCGAGCACGTTCTGCCCGTACGACGCCCGGTAGCGCAACGAGCCCAGGGTACGGACGAGTTCGGGGTGCATCGCGCCGACCCGGGCGTCCAGCAGGGCGTCCTCGCCGGCCCGGACGCAGCGCTGCCCGACCTCCTCCCGGCTGCGCTCGTGCAGGTGCTCGATCCGGGTCGGGTGGATCCGGCCGTCCTCGACCAGCTGCTCCAGGGTGAGCCGGGCGGTCTCCCGGCGGACCGGGTCGAAGCAGGACAGCTGCACCGACTCGGGGGTGTCGTCGACGATCAGGTTCACGCCGGTGACCGCCTCGAAGGCCCGGATGTTGCGGCCCTCCCGACCGATGATCCGGCCCTTGATGTCCTCGTTCGGCAGCGGCAGGACGGTGACGGCGCTCTCCATCGTCTGCTCCGTCGCCAGCCGCTGGATCGCCCCGGCGACGATGTCCCGGGCCCGGCGCTCGCCCTCCTCCTTGGCCTCGCGCTCGATCTCCCGGACGGTGACCGCGGCCTCCCGCCGGACCGACTCCTCGGCCTCCCGCAGGAGTTCGGCGCGGGCCTGCTCGGCGGAGAGCCCGGCGGCCCGCTCCAGCGCCGCCACCCGGCGGGCGACCAGCGCCTCGGACTCGCTCCGGGACCGCTCCAACTCGGTCGAGCGCTCCGCCAGTTCGTCCTCGCGGCGGCGCAGCCTGCGCAGTTCCTCGGCCATGTCCTGCTCGCGCCGGGCGAGTTCGGCCCGCTGCCCGGCGCTCTGCTCCTCGGCCCGCCGACGGGCCCGCTCGGCCTCGGCCAGCGCGCTGTGCCGGGCCGCCCGGAGCCGCCTGATCACCAGCCCGGCGGCCACCGCGAACACCAGCAGCAGGAACGCGGCCGATCCGGCGACCGCCACCAGCGAGCCGCCCGGGCCGGTGCCCGCCGAGATCCCCATGTGCCGCCCACTCCCCCGTCGCCGCGCGGGCCGCCGTACGGAGGCGCCCCGGGAACTGATGGCGAGGCTAGGTGGGGGTCATGAAAGGGTCAAGGGTTGACCTGGTTCACTCCAGGACGCCTACAGAACTGCCACTACTCCCGACCCGACAGTTCACTCCGCTCCTCCTCCAGCGCACTGCGCACCACCCGGAACGCCAGTCCCTCGGAGTAGCCGCGCCGGGCCAGCATCCCGACCAGCCGCCGGGTGCGCACCTGTGCGTCCAGCCCCCGGGTGGAGCGCAGCCTGCGCTCCACCAGCGCCCGGGCCGCGTCCGTCTCGTCGTCGTGGTCGACCTGGGCGACGGCCTGCTCGACCAGGTCGGCGGCGACGCCCTTGGTGCGCAGCTCCTGGGTCAGCGCCCGCCGGGACAGGCCCCGGACGGCGTGCCGGGACTCCACCCAGGCCGCGGCGAAGGCCGCGTCGTCGATCAGCCCGACCTCTTCGAGCCGGGTGAGCACCTCGTCGGCGACCTCGTCCGGGATCTCCCGCTTGCGCAGGGCGTCGGCGAGCTGCTTGCGGGTCTTGGCGGCGCCGGTCAGCAGCCGCAGGCAGATGTCCCGCGCGCGGGTCTCCGGATCGACCGACTCCTCGGCCTGCTTCCGGGAGGCACGGCCGGTGCCCTCCTCCCCGGACGGCCCGGCCGCGGAACGGCCCCGACGGGCGCCGCGACGGGAGGCCGAGGCGGCCGCACCCCCGTGACCGGCCGCCTCGCCTCCGCCCCGGCCGCTCTCCGCGGCCGCCGGTGCCGAAGCGGGCCCCGCCGCTTCGAGTTCCTCGGCCTCCAGGGCCGAGCGCCGTCGTCGACGGCCGGTGGGCAGCTCGGAGGCGGAGACCAGGCCGAGCGCCTCGACCGATGCTTCCGCCGGCTCCGGCCCGGGCGCCGCGCCGCGCACCGCCCGGTCCGGAGCCAGGTCGAACTCCGGCTCGGGGCCGGATGCCCACTGCGTGGTGGAGCGGCGGTCGCGCCGGGAGGACCGCCGCCCGGGCCTCTCGGCCGCCGGCTCCGGTTCCTCCGCGACCGCGGCGAACCAGTCCGGCGGGCCGTAGTCGTCGTCCTCCGGGCCCGCCGGGCCGCCGCCCACCGTGTCGTACTGCGTCAACGGATCAGGCCTTGGCCGCCGCCGTCTTCTTCGCCGCGGCCGTCTTGGTGGCGGTCGCGGTGATCGGCTTGGCGGCGCCGTCGGCGGCGGGAGCAGCAGCAGCAGCGTCGGCCCCGCCCTCGGCCGGCTCCTCCACCTTCGGGCCGATGCCGAGCTTGCCCTTGATCTTCCGCTCGATCTCGTCGGCGAGCTGCGGGTTGTCCCGCAGGAAGTTGCGGGCGTTCTCCTTGCCCTGGCCGAGCTGGTCGCCCTCGTAGGTGTACCAGGCGCCCGACTTGCGGATGAAGCCGTGCTCCACGCCCATGTCGATCAGGCCGCCCTCGCGGCTGATGCCCACGCCGTAGAGGATGTCGAACTCGGCCTGCTTGAACGGCGCGGCGACCTTGTTCTTGACCACCTTGACGCGGGTGCGGTTGCCGACCGCCTCGGTGCCGTCCTTCAGGGTCTCGATCCGGCGGATGTCGAGGCGGACCGAGGCGTAGAACTTCAGCGCCCGGCCACCCGTCGTGGTTTCCGGCGAACCGAACATCACGCCGATCTTCTCGCGCAGCTGGTTGATGAAGATCGCGGTGGTGTTCGACTGGTTCAGCGCACCGGCGATCTTGCGCAGCGCCTGGCTCATCAGTCGGGCCTGCAGACCGACGTGCGAGTCGCCCATCTCGCCCTCGATCTCGGCGCGCGGCACGAGCGCCGCGACCGAGTCGATGATCACCAGGTCGATCGCGCCGGAGCGGATCAGCATGTCGGTGATCTCCAGCGCCTGCTCACCGGTGTCCGGCTGGCTGACCAGCAGGGCGTCGGTGTCCACGCCGAGCTTCTTGGCGTACTCCGGGTCGAGCGCGTGCTCCGCGTCGACGAACGCGACCGTGCCGCCGGCCTTCTGGGCGTTGGCGGCCAGGTGCAGGGTCAGGGTGGTCTTGCCGGAGGACTCGGGGCCGTAGATCTCGACCACCCGGCCGCGCGGGATGCCGCCGACCCCGAGGGCGACGTCCAGGGCGGTGGACCCGGTGGAGATCACCTCGACCGGCTCGTTGGCCTTCTCGCCGAGGCGCATCACCGAGCCCTTGCCGAACTGCCGCTCGATCTGGGCGAGAGCGGTCTCCAGGGCCTTCTCGCGGTCCGTACCTGCCATGGCTTTTTCCCTCGGGTTCTGTGCTGTGCGCTTCATCGTCCTCGACGCTAGCGCGTCCCACTGACAAACGGGCTCGATCGGGCTCGGCCTGTGGAAAACTCCTCGCCGGAGAGTACAAAGAACATCTGTTCGATTCAAGCGTCGCACGTCCGGGCCGTGGCGCCCCCGGGACACCCCCCGGGGGCGGCGCCCCGGGTCACTCCCCGCGCCTCGTCCCGTCCCCGCCGACCATCCGGCGCAGCCGCCGGGCCGCCTCCCGGCGCAGCTCCCGCCGCGCCCGCCGCTGCTCGCCCCGGTCGATCCGCGGATCGGTGGCCACCTCGTACCGCCGCACGTACGTCCCCACGAAGCCCTGGAGCGTGGCCGCCGCCGGGATCGCGATCACCGCGCCGACCGCGCCGAGCAGCGCCGCGCCCGCGATCACCGAGCCGAAGGCCACCGCCGGGTGCACGTCCACCGTCCGCGCGGTGATCCGCGGCTGCAGCAGGTAGTTCTCGACCTGCTGGTAGACCACCACGAAGACCAGCACCCAGAGCGCGTCCACCGGCTCCACCGTCAGCGCCACCAGCACCGGCAGCGTCCCGGCCAGGTACGTCCCGAGGGTCGGCACGAACTGCGACATGACGCCGACCCAGACCGCCAGCGCCGCCGCGTACGGCAGGTTCAGCAGTTCGAACATCACCCAGTGCCCGGCGGCCGACACCACCGCGAGCAGCGCCCGGGAGTACAGGTAGCCGCCGGTCTTGGCGAGCGCGATCTCCCAGGCCCGCAGCACCTCGCCCTGCTTGGCGGGCGGCAGCATCGAACAGACCGTCCGGCGCACCCGCGGGCCCTCGGCGGTGAAGTAGAAGGTGAACAGCCCGACCGTGAAGGCCTGGAAGAGCCCGCCGATCACGGTGGACGAGACGCCCCAGACGTTGTCGGCGGCCTGCTGGACGTAGTTCTCGATGGTGCCGGAGTCCTTGAGCAACCGATTCTGCAACTCGCCCAGCGAGAGGTCCTGGTGGAAGGTCCGGTTGATCCAGCCGATCAGATTGTCGACCAGGTGCGGAAGGTCCCCCGCGATCTTCGCCACCTGGTCGACCAGCAGCGTGCCGAGCGCGGCGAGGAAGCCCACCACCGCGGCCCCGACCGCCACGAACACCAGGAAGGTCCCCACCCCCCGGCGCACCCCCCGCGCCGCCATCCGGTCCACGGCCGGCTCCAGCGCCAGCGACAGGAAGAACGACACCAGCAGCATCACGAACAGGTCGATCAGCTGCCGGAACGCCCAGTCGGCGAGCTGGAACACCCCCACCAGCACCAGGAACAGCACCATCGCCCGCGGCAGCCAGCGCGGCATCCCGCCGCCCCAGAGCCCCCCGCCCACCGGAGCGCCCTCGGCGCTCCGGTCCGAATTCTTCTGCTCTGCGCTATTTGTCACCCGAACAGTCTGTCCCATGCCGCCCGGAGGCCGGCACTCAGCGCAGCACGCCGGAGACGCCCTGGGTGTCGCAGACCACGCGCCAGACGTCCTTGGCCTCCCAGCCCGACTCCAGCGCCTGGCGCACCGTCCGCCCGCCCAGCTCGCTCATCACGTGGTCGGTCGCGAACGACTCCGCGTACGACTCCCCGAAGTGCGCGTACATCCGTCGCCAGAAATCCGTCAGCCTCATGCCCCGATTATCCCGGACCGCGCCCGCCAGTCCCCGGCCGTCAGCGCGTACTCGACCTCACCGTGCTCACTGCCCGGGATCGTCTCCGGGTAGTCCTCGCGGAACGTACGGACGTACGACAGCCCGCTCTTCTCCATCACCCGCCGCGAGCCCGCGTTCACCGTCATGGTGTACGCCACCACCCGCTCCACCCCCAGCTCCATGAACCCGCGCCGGACCAGCGCCCGCGCTCCCTCCGTCGCGTACCCGCGCCCCCACGCGGCCCGCCGCAGGCGGTACCCGAGCTCGACCTCCCCGCGCTCCCCCTCCCGCGTCGGCCGGAACTCGAACCACCCCAGGAACGCCCCGCCCGCCCGCTCCTCGGCCGCCCACCAGCCGAGGTCGCCGTACCGCCGGTAGTGCTCCAGGTACTGCGGCAACAACTCCTCCTCGACCCACTCCCGCGGGCTCGGGCGCCCCCCGGTGAGGAAGCGCATCACCGCGGGGTCCCCGTCCAGCTCCACGAGCCGGTCCGCGTCCGCCGCCGTGAAGCGCCGCAGCACCAGCCGCTCGGTCGTCAGGAACACCGCCGCGTCCGATTCACCCATGCCCCGATCCTCACCCCCGTCCCGCCGCCCCGTCACCTGCTTTTCCCCGCCCCCACCACCCGACGGGCGCGCGGGGCGCGGCCCGCGCGCCCGCAACGGAATCCGCGCCCCCGTCACCGGGGCAGCGCCAGCAGCCCCGCACCGAAGTACTGCCGCTCCCCGCAGCCGAACACCCCCGCGGGACACCCCGGTGCCGCCGCCCCCGCCAGCACCCCCGCCAGCCCGTCCGCCCCCAGTTCCGGACGCAGGGCCGCCACCACCGCCACCGCCCCGGTCACGTGCGCGGCCGCCATCGAGGTCCCCGCCAGCGCGGCGTACCGCCCGTCCGGCCAGTCGGAGACGATCGCGCCCTGCGGCCCGCCGTCCGGGTCGCCCCCCGGCGCGGCCAGCGAGACCCGTCCGCGCCCGTAGTTGGAGTAGCCCGCCGGGTGCCCGTCCCGGTTGACCGCGGTGACGGTGACCACCCCGGGAAGCTCGCCGGGCAGCCGCACGCACTCGGTGCCCAGGTGGCGGACGGGCGCCGGCCCCGAGAGCCGGTCGTTGGGGCTCCGGTCGTCGGTCCGCCCGGCGCCGAGGTCCTGCCCGTCGTTGCCCGCCGAGGCGACCACCACCGCCCCCTTCCGCCGGGCGTACCCGACGGCCCGCCCGACGGCCGCGGTCAGTGCGGCCTGGTCCCGGTCCTCGGGGCAGTTGTACTTCCACGGGTCGGCGAAGTAGCTGTTGTTGATCGCCCTGGCCCCGTGGTCGGCGGCCCAGAGCATGCCGCAGACGACGTTCTCGGCGTAGTACTGCCCGAGCGGCCCGAGCAGCCGGACGGCGGCGATCCGTACGCCCGGCGCGACCCCGGTGACGCCGTGGCCGTCCCGGGTGGCGCCCACGATCCCGGCGACGTGCGTGCCGTGGCCGCTCTCGACCACCCCGGGGTCCGGCCGCCAGGCGCCGGTCCGGGCGTCGGGCCGGCCGTCCGCGCAGGAGGCGGAGGCCTTGGGGTCGACGGCGGCACGCAGGTCCGGGTGGGTGTCGTCGACGCCGGAGTCCAGCACGGCGACCAGCACCTTGTGCAGCACGTCGGCGCCCGGCACCGCAGCCCCGGCCGGCGCCGGACCCCCGCCCCGCACCGCGCCTGCGGCCGGCGGCGCGCCACCGGACACCGCCGAGGCATCGCCCGCCCGGACGCCGGCGCCCCCGACCATGGCGAGGTTCCAGGCGCCCGCCTCCCCCGGATCGGGCACCGTCACGGTCCCGGAGTCCGCCCGGTCACCACCGCGCGGAAGGACGTCCCCGCTCCGGCCCGTCCCGGCCGCCGGCCGCGCGCCGGTGCCCGCCGAGAAGTCGCCCGCCCCCGCCACCGCCCGCGGCGGCGCGACCACCGGCGCGGTCCTGGTCGCCCCGACGGCGGCGATCCCGGGCCGGGCCCGCACCCGGTCGGCGAACGGGCCGGGCGCGTACACCAGCGCGGCCCCGATCTGCGGGTACTCCTGGACCACCTGCCCGCCCACGGCCCGGCTCTCCGTTCCGGCCCGGGCCGCGCCGGCGGCGTCCTCGCCCTCGGCCAGCACCAGGTAGCTGAGGTACGCCCGCCCCGATCCGGACACGTACGGGACGGCGCCACCCACCACGAGCGCCGTGAGCAGCATCGCGAGCAGCGCCCGGGCGGGCCCGCCGACCCGGCGGCGCCGGACGGTCCTGCCCGACGGGTGCACCTGCGCCATCGCACGGTCTCCGCTCGTCGGTCCGGTGGGTCACGGCTGGATCAAGCATCCGATTCCTCACCATATGAGCGGATTGTTGTTTCTGCTCCCCGGCTTGCACCCCTCCCCGCACCCCTCCCCCGCACCTCCCGCCCGTCCCCTCCCGAACCGCCCTCCCGGTCCCCCGTCCCGGCCCACCTCCACTTGTCGGTCCCACCCGGCACCATGGGGGCATGGCGCCCCCGCACCCGACCCCGCCCGCCGACGACCCCCTGGCCGGTTTCGCCCCGGCCACCCGGGCCTGGTTCACCGGCGCCTTCTCCGCTCCCACCGCCGCCCAGTCCGAGGCCTGGCGGGCCATCCGGCGGGAGACGGACGTCCTGGTGGTCGCCCCCACCGGCTCCGGCAAGACGCTGGCCGCCTTCCTCTCCGCCCTCGACCGCCTCAGCACCACCCCGCCCCCCGCCGAGCCCAGGCGCCGCTGCCGGGTCCTCTACGTCTCGCCGCTCAAGGCGCTCGCGGTGGACGTCGAACGGAACCTGCGCGCCCCGCTGGCCGGCCTGCGCCAGGCCGCCGTCCGGCTCGGCCTGCCCGAACCGGAGGTCCAGGTCGCCATCCGCTCCGGCGACACCCCGGCCGCCGACCGCCGCCGCTTCGCGACCCACCCGCCGGACATCCTGATCACCACCCCCGAGTCGCTGTTCCTGCTGCTCACCTCCGCCTCCCGGGAGGCCCTGCGCGGCGTGGACACGGTGATCCTGGACGAGGTGCACGCGGTCGCCGGCACCAAGCGCGGCGCGCACCTCGCGCTCAGCCTGGAGCGGCTGGACGAGCTGCTGGACCGCCCGGCCCGCCGGATCGGCCTGTCCGCGACGGTCCGCCCGGTCGAGGAGGTGGCCCGCTTCCTGAGCCCCCGGCGCGGCGCCGCCGTGGTCCAGCCCGCCTCCGAGAAGGAGTTCGACCTCTCGGTGGTCGTCCCCGTCCCCGACCTGGACGACCTGCCCGCCGCCCCGGCCACCGGCGGCTCCGCCGGCACCGACCCGCAGCGGCAGGCGTCGATCTGGCCGCACGTCGAGGAGCGGATCGTCGACCTGGTCGAGGCGCACCGCTCGACCATCGTCTTCGCCAACTCCCGCCGGCTGGCCGAGCGGCTGTGCAACCGGCTGAACGAGATCGCCTACGAGCGCGCCACCGGCACCGCCGTCCCCGGGGCGCACGCCCCGGCCGAGCTGATGGGCGGCTCGGGCGCGGCCAAGGGCGCGCCCCCGGTGATCGCCCGGGCCCACCACGGCTCCGTCTCCAAGGAGCAGCGGTCGCTCGTCGAGGAGGAGTTGAAGGCCGGCCGGCTGCCCGCCGTGGTCGCCACCTCCAGCCTGGAGCTGGGCATCGACATGGGCGCCGTCGAGCTGGTCGTCCAGGTCGAGTCCCCGCCCTCGGTCGCCTCCGGCCTGCAGCGGGTCGGCCGGGCCGGCCACCAGGTCGGCGCCGTCTCCACCGGTGTCTTCTTCCCCAAGTACCGGGGGGACCTCGTGCAGTCCGCCGTGGTCACCGAGCGGATGCGGGCCGGCCGGATCGAGTCGCTGCGCATCCCGCGCAACCCGCTGGACGTGCTCGCCCAGCAGCTGGTCGCGATGACGGCCCTGGACGCCTGGCCGGTGGACGAGCTGCTCGCCGTGGTCCGCCGCGCCGCCCCCTTCGCCACCCTCCCGCAGTCCGCGTTCGACGCCGTGCTCGACATGCTGGCCGGCCGCTACCCCTCGGACGCCTTCGCCGAGCTGCGCCCCCGCCTGGTGTGGGACCGGGTGGCCGGCACGGTGACCGGCCGCCCCGGCGCCCAGCGGCTGGCCGTCACCTCCGGCGGCACCATCCCCGACCGCGGACTGTTCGGCGTCTTCATCGCCGGCACCACCGCGTCCGATTCGAAGGCGGGGAAGAAGGGCGGTGGCGGGCGACGGGTGGGCGAACTCGACGAGGAGATGGTCTACGAGTCCCGCGTCGGCGACGTGTTCACCCTCGGCACCACCTCCTGGCGGATCGAGGAGATCACCCACGACAAGGTGCTGGTCACCCCGGCTCCCGGCGTCCCCGGCCGGCTCCCGTTCTGGAAGGGCGACACCCTCGGCCGTCCGCTCGAACTCGGCCGCGCCCTCGGCGCCTTCACCCGCGAACTGGGCGCCCTCCGGCCCGAGGCCGCCACCGCGCGCCTCCAGCAGGCCGGCCTGGACGACTGGGCGGCCGCCAACCTGCTGGACTACCTGGCCGAGCAGCGCGCCGCCTGCGGCCACCTCCCGGACGACCGCACCATCGTGGTCGAGCGCTTCCGGGACGAGCTCGGCGACTGGCGGATCGTCATCCACTCCCCCTTCGGCGCCCAGGTGCACGCCCCCTGGGCGCTCGCCCTCGGCGCCCGGCTGCGCGAGAAGCACGGCCTGGACCCGCAGGTCATGCACGCCGACGACGGCATCGTGCTGCGCCTGCCCGACGCCGACCTGCTGGCCGCCGACTTCGACTTCGGCGGCCCCCCGGAGCAGACGGTCCCGGACGAGGCGCCGGTCGGCGCCGACGCCGCCCTGTTCGACCCCGGCGAGATCGAGCAGCTGGTCACCGACCAGGTCGGCGGCTCCGCCCTGTTCGCCTCCCGCTTCCGGGAGTGCGCCGGCCGCGCCCTGCTGCTCCCCCGCCGCAGCCCCGGCCGCCGCACCCCGCTCTGGCAGCAGCGCCAGCGCGCCGCCCAGCTGCTCGAAGTCGCCTCCGAGTACGGCTCGTTCCCGATCGTCCTGGAGGCCGTCCGGGAGTGCCTGCAGGACGTGTTCGACGTCCCCGGCCTGGTCGAGCTGATGGGCGATCTGGAGTCCCGCGCCGTCCGCCTGGTCGAGGTCACCACCCCGGAACCCTCGCCCTTCGCCCGCTCGCTGCTGTTCGGCTACGTCGCCCAGTTCCTCTACGAGGGCGACACCCCGCTCGCCGAGCGCCGTGCCGCCGCCCTCTCGCTCGACTCCCGGCTGCTGTCCGAACTCCTCGGCCAGGCCGAACTGAGCGAACTGCTCGACCCGCAGGTGCTCACCGAGCTGGAGGCCGAGCTCCAGCGCCTCACCCCCGAGCGCCGGATCAAGGACGCCGAGGGTGTCGCCGACGCCCTGCGCCTGCTCGGCCCGCTCACCGAGGCCGAGTTGACGCTCCGCGGCGCCGATCCGCTCTGGGCCCTGGAGCTGGAGGCGGCCCGCCGGGTGATCCAGGTCCGGATCGCCGGCGAGCAGCGCTGGACGGCGATCGAGGACGCCGGACGGCTGCGCGACGCGCTGGGCACGCCGCTGCCGGTGGGTGTCCCGGAGGCCTTCACCGAACCGGTCAAGGATCCGCTGGGCGATCTGATCGCCCGCCACGCCCGCACCCACGGCCCGTTCACCGCCGCGGAGGCCGCCGCCCGCTACGGCCTGGGCGGCGCCGTGGTCGCCGGCACCCTGCACCGCCTGACCGCCGCCGGCCGGCTGGTCCAGGGCCGCTTCAGGCCCTCCGAGAGCCACACCGCCCCCGAGTGGTGCGACGCCGAGGTGCTGCGCCGGCTGCGCCGCCGCTCGCTGGCGGCCCTGCGCCAGGAGGTCGAGCCGGTCCCGCCGCGCGCCCTGGCCGCCTTCCTGCCGCAGTGGCAGCACCTGTCCGGCCACCGGCTGCGCGGCCCGGACGGCCTGCTGCGGGTGGTCGAGCAGCTCCAGGGCACCGCCCTGCCCGCCTCCGCGCTGGAGAAGCTGATCCTCCCGGCCCGGCTCACCGACTACTCCCCCGGTCTGCTGGACGAGCTGATGGCGGCCGGCGAGGTCGGCTGGTGCGGGGCCGGCGCGCTGCCCGGCAAGGACGGCTGGCTCAGCCTGCACCTCGCCGAGAACGCCCACCTGCTGCGCCCCGAGCCCGTTCCGCCCGCGCTCACCCCGGTGCACAGCGCCCTGATGTCCGCGCTGGCCGGCGGCTACGGCCTGTTCTTCCGCCAGCTCGTCCAGCAGCTGCCGGAGGAGACCGCCGAGGCGGAGATCGTCGAGGCGCTCTGGGACCTGGTCTGGGCCGGTCACGTCACCAACGACACCCTCGCCCCGCTGCGCGCCCTGCTCGGCTCCGGCCGGACGGCGGGCGCCACCGCCCACCGCGCGCCGAGGTCCACCCCGCGCGGCCGCTACGGCGGCGCCGGCCGCGCCTTCGGCCGGGTCGGCGGCGCCCTGCGCAGCGGCCCGCCGACGGTGGCCGGCCGGTGGTCGCTGCTGCCCGCCTTCGCCGCCGACCCGACGGTCCGGGCCACCGCCCGGGCGCAGAGCCTGCTGGACCGGCACGGCCTGCTCACCCGGGGCACGGTGGCGGCCGAACGGGTGCCCGGCGGCTTCGCCGGCGTCTACCGGGTGCTCGCCGCGATGGAGGAGCGCGGCCGGGCCCGCCGGGGCTACTTCGTCGAGGGCCTGGGCGGCGCCCAGTTCGCCATGGAGGGCGCGGCGGACCGGCTGCGCTCGGTGAACGGCCGGCTGGAGCGGGCCCGGGCCGCCGAGTGGCCGGCCGCCCCGCTGGGTGAGCCGCCGCAGACGTTGGTGCTGGCGGCAGCGGACCCGGCCAACGCGTACGGCGCCGCCCTGCCCTGGCCCGAGCCGCCCACCGCCCCCGGCGGCAAGGAGTCCACCGCCCACCGCCCGGGGCGCAAGGCGGGCGCCCTGGTGGTCCTGGTGGACGGCGAGCCGGCGCTGTACGTCGAGCGCGGCGGCAAGTCCCTGCTGGCCTGGCCGCAGGACGGAGCCACCCTGGCGCTGGCGGCCGGGGCGCTCGCGGCCGCCGTCCGGGAGGGCGCGCTCGGCAGCGTGACGGTCGAGCGGGCCAACGGCGAGCCCGCCCTCGGCTCGGATCTCGGCCGCGCCCTGGAGGAGGCCGGCTTCCACGCCACCCCGCGCGGCCTGCGCCTGCGCCCCTGACCGCGCGGTTCCGGCCCCGCCGCGGGGACCGTGGGGGAACGCCGAAAGGCCGGAGGCCGCGGGGTCGGACCCCGCGGCCTCCGGCCCCGTCGAATCACCCGGTCGGCGGCAGCTGTACCTCCACCGGCTCCACCGGTGCCACCGGCTCCGCCCGCGGACGCCGGGCCGGTCCGGTCGCGTTCCAGTCGGCGTGGACCGGGATGAGACCGAGTCCCCAGCCGCCGGCCGCGAGCAGCCCCAGCACCGCACCGTCGGTCAACTGCCCCCGGACCACCAGGAGCCACCAGGCGAGCCCGGCCGCCGAGAGCGCCAGCAGCCGGCGCACCGGACGCCGTACCCGGGTGGACAGCCGCGCCCGGGCCCGTATTCGGGCCATCGGGCGCGTCTGCGCGTCTGTTCGCACGACCGCCCTCCCTTCGCTCGCCCCGGGCAGGGGCGCCCGGGAGTCGAGGCCGGGATCAGGCGGCGACCACGTCCATCGCGGCGGCCTTGGGCGACAGGGTCGCCCGGTCGGCGCCGGGGGCGGGCAGCGGAACCGGTTCGAGTACCGGCCTCAGCAGATCACCTTCGGAGAGGGTGGCCATCGCCGCAAGTTCGGCGAGCGACAGTTCGTCGCTGACCTCGCGCATGACCTCGGACATCCGGACATCGAGCGCGTCGCAGATGGCGGAGAGCAGCTCCGAGGACGCCTCCTTCTGTCCCCGCTCGACCTCGGAGAGGTATCCGAGCGAAACCCTGGCGGCCGCCGACACCTCGCGGAGTGTGCGGCCCTGGCGCTGGCGCTGCCGACGCAGTACATCGCCCAGTAGGCGACGAAGCAGGATCATCGGTGCCTCCCTCCTCGGACTGCGGATCGAGATGTCACGACCCCACCGTACCGCCTTGCCCGCTTCGCGTGCGGGGACCCTGGTCGTGTTCACTCTGGGCTGCAAGGCCGTCCCCCTCCTCGTTCCGGTGTCGTACCGGGGTTCGCGGGCCCCTCGTGGTACCCGTCGCGACCCGCCCCGCCACCGTCACGCAACTCGTTCGCCACCTGGTTTCTGCCCAACCAGGGTGTTGGATGTAACACGATCCTCCAGCTGTCCCATACCCGCGCACCGGATCGCCGGATCCCGGTTCGGTGGAGATCCCCGCCCGGCGGGGCTCCTACCGTGCGAACCGACCGACCAGCAGCTCCAGCGCCGCGGTCACCGCCCCGTGACGGATTGTGGCACGACCCCCCGACAGCAGGGGAGAACTGACCAGAGTTCCCCCCGGGCCGGCGACCGCCAGGTGCACCGTGCCCACCGGCCGCCCGTCCTGCGGGTCGGGCCCGGCCACCCCGGTCGTCGCGAGCCCGTACGTGGCCCCCAGCAATCCGCGCACGCCCTCGGCCATCTGCCGGGCCACCACCGGATGGACCGGCCCGTACACGTCCAGCAGGCCCTCGTCGACCCCGAGCACCGAGGCCTTCAGTTCGGTCGCGTACGCGGTGACCGAGCCCCGGAAGGTCGCGGACGCCCCGGGGACGTCCACCAGCGCGGCGGCCAGCAGACCCCCGGTCAGCGATTCGGCGACCGCGAGCGTGCCGCCCTCGGCCCGCAGCGCGGCGTGCGCCCGCTCCGCCAGCTCGTAGTCCCGCTCCGCCGCGTCCCGCTGCGCCACGTCCCGCTCCGCCACCCGGTCTCCCCCGTCGCTCAGCGGCCGGCCCGGGCCGCGGCCTGTCCCTCGCGGCGCAGTCGCACCGCCTGTCCGATGTAGTCCAGCGCGGTGCCGACGGTCAGCACTACCGCCAGGCCCATCAGCACGGCCCGCCCGGTGGCCAGCCAGCCGGTCAGCGGCAGCACGTACATGCCGACCGCGGTGCCCTGGGTGAGCGTCTTGAGCTTGCCGCCGCGGCTGGCCGGGATGACGCCGTAGCGGATCACCCAGAAGCGCATCAGCGTGATGCCGAGCTCGCGGGCCAGGATCACCACGGTGACCCACCAGGGCAGGTCGCCGAGCACCGAGAGGCCGATCAGCGCCGAGCCCA
This sequence comes from Kitasatospora sp. NPDC057738, assembly GCF_042798815.1. Classification (NCBI taxonomy): domain Bacteria; kingdom Bacillati; phylum Actinomycetota; class Actinomycetes; order Kitasatosporales; family Streptomycetaceae; genus Kitasatospora; species Kitasatospora sp. NPDC057738. The sequence goes on from NZ_JBHVJT010000056.1 coordinate 50,510, forward strand.
TGATCGCCTTGTCGGCGATCGGGTCGGCGATCTTGCCGAAGTCGGTGACCAGGCCCTTGCGCCGGGCGAGCTCGCCGTCGAACAGGTCGGTGATCATCGCGATCGCGAACGCCGCCCAGGCGACCGCGCGCCACTTGGGGTTGTGCCCGTCGTCGGCGAACAGCAGGGCCACGAAGACCGGCACCAGCAGCACCCGGACCATCGTGAGCACGTTGGCGATGTTCCAGACCCCCGGGGCGGACGCCGCCGCGGCCACCGGTCTGCCCGGGTGGGCCGCGGCCGGGGCGACGGGCCCCTTGGTCATTCCCCGACTCCCGAGACCGTGGCCCCCGCGACCTCGGCGCCCGGGGTCCTGGGCGGTCGCACCTGCTCCAGCGCCTCGGCGATCAGGTCGACACCCTCGCTGGCGACCACCTTGGCCCGCCAGAACTGGCCGATCCCGGGCGCCTCGACGCCGGTGAGGGTGGTCAGGCCGTCGGTCTCCGGGGCCTGGTGGGCGGAGCGGCCCTCGACCACGCCGTCCTCGATCGACTCGATCAGCACCTCGACCTCGGTGCCGATCCGCTGCTCGGCCCGCTGGGCGGTCATCTCCTCGGCCAGCCGGCTCAGCCGGTCCAGGCGGTCGGCGATCACGTCCTCGGCGAGCTTGCCGTCGTAGGTCGCGGCCTCGGTGCCGTCCTCGTCCGAGTAGCCGAAGACGCCGATCGCGTCCAGCCCGGCGTGGGTGACGAAGCGCTCCAGCTCGGCGAAGTCCTCCTCGGTCTCACCGGGGAAGCCGACGATGAAGTTGGACCGGGCGCCGGCCTGCGGGGCCTTGCCGCGGATGGTCCCCAGCAGTTCCAGGAACTGGTCGGTGGAGCCGAAGCGGCGCATCCGGCGCAGCACGGCGGGTGCCGAGTGCTGGAAGGACAGGTCGAAGTAGGGCACCACGTCGGCGGTCCCGGTCATCGAGTCGATCAGGCCCGGGCGCATCTCGGCCGGCTGGAGGTAGGAGACCCGGACCCGCTCGACGCCCTCGATCGCGGCGATCTCGCCGAGCAGCGTCTCCAGCAGCCGGATGTCGCCGAGGTCCTTGCCGTACGAGGTGTTGTTCTCGCTCACCAGGACGATCTCGCGCACGCCCTGCCCGGCCAGCCACTGGGCCTCGTTCAGCACGTCGGAGGGGCGCCGGGAGATGAAGGAGCCGCGGAAGGCCGGGATGGCGCAGAAGGAGCAGCGGCGGTCGCAGCCGGAGGCGAGCTTGACCGAGGCCACCGGGTTGTCGTCCAGCCGCTTGCGCAGGGTGCGCGGGCCGGAGGCGGGGGCGACGCCGTCGGGCAGGTCGGTGATCGGCTCGGCGGGGGCCTCGGCGCCGTGGCCGGGCAGCGCGACGGCCTCGGCGGCGGACTGCCGCTCGGCCGGGCTGATCGGCAGCAGCTTGCGGCGGTCGCGGGGCAGGTGCGGGGCATGGTGGCCGCCGGAGAGGATCGTCTGCAGGCGGTCGGAGATGTTGGTGTAGTCGTCGAAGCCGAGCACGCCGTCGGCCTCGGGCAGCGCGTCGGCGAGCTCCTTGCCGTACCGCTCGGCCATGCAGCCGACCGCGACGACGGCCTGGGTGCGGCCGTGCCCCTTGAGGTCGTTGGCCTCCAGCAGGGCGTCCACGGAGTCCTTCTTGGCGGCCTCGACGAAGCCGCAGGTGTTGACCACGGCGACGTCCGCTTCGGCGGCGTCGTCGACGAGCAACCAGCCGTCGGCTTCCAGTCGCCCGGCGAGTTCCTCGGAGTCCACCTCGTTGCGGGCGCATCCGAGCGTGACAAGGGCGACAGTACGGCGTTCAGGCATAGGCCCAAGATTAACGCGCGGGCTCCGGTGCCGTTGGCCCCGGAGTCCGCGCGCCTCGGATCAGCTGATCATCAGCGGGCCGTCCGGCCCCTGTGGTCAGCCAGCCTGCGGGTCTCCGGGGGTGTACGTGACGTGCACCACCTGGCCGTCCTTGCCGAGGAGGCCGAGGTCCTTCCCGTTGACGTACGCGTGCACGGCCCCGCCGTTGCCGAGCACCAGCTTGATCTGCCGGGGGTCGGTGAAGGTCTGGTCCTGGCCGTTGCTGATGTTGTTCTGGAACAGCGACTTTCCGCTGCCGTCCATCGCCGAGACCCAGCTGGTGCCCTCGGCGACCAGCTTCACGGTGACCTTGTCGGCCGGGACGGCGGCGATCGCGGCGGCGCTGGGCACGGGAGCCGGCGGCTGGACGGCGGGCGTGGCGGCGGGGGCCACCGAGCCGGTCCCCGAGCCGCTGGGCAGCGGCGCGCTGGCCGAGCCGGTGGTGCCGCGCCCGCCCGTGCCGCTGACCAGGTTGAAGCCGATCAGCGCGACCACGGCGACGATCGCGGCGACCATGGCGGCCGCCCAGTTCGGCCGGCCGCGGCGGGGCACCTTGATCGGGCCGCTGTCGATCAGCTGGGTCGCCGGGCGCCTGGCGGCGGGCGGGCCGCCGTGCGCGGCGTCGTACCGGGCGACCAGCGCCTCACCGTCCAGACCGACCACCCGGGCGATCAGGCGGATGTGCCCGCGGGCGTAGAAGTCGCCGCCGCAGCGGGCGAAGTCGTCCGCCTCGACGGCATGGACGATCGGCACCCGGACCCGGGTGGCGGTACTCACCTGGTCCACCGTGAGCCCCGCGTCGATCCGGGCGGTGGACAGCACCCGGCCGATGCTCGGGGCATCGGCCGCCTGCACCACGTCGTCGGCCGGTTCGAGGGGCGGCATGGTGTTCTCGCGGTCGGAGGACTTGCCGATGGTCACGGGGCACGCCTTTCGAGCGGATGGCCACCTGCTGGGGAACAGTCTAGGGGCGTGGGCGGATCGTTTCTCAAGCGGAACGGGCCGAATGCGCACTCCCGGTCCGACCGGGGTCCGGCACCGCGCCGACGGGCCGTCAGCGCGGCCGCGCGGGGAACCCGGGGTCCGCTTTCCGCGGTGTGACGCGGTGTACGCACGTTCGGTTCCCCACGTGGCGCCTACCCCCCTCCGAACGAGTGACACCTCGCCCAGGACACGGGCCGGGCCCCGACCGGGCCCGTCCGTCAGCCCCGAAGGGTGATCAGCACCCCGTCCAGCTCGTCCGGCTTCACCAGCACGTCGCGGGCCTTGGAGCCCTCGCTCGGACCGACGATCCCGCGCGACTCCATCAGGTCCATCAGCCGGCCCGCCTTCGCGAAGCCGACCCGGAGCTTGCGCTGGAGCATCGAGGTCGAGCCGAACTGGGTGGAGACCACCAGCTCGGCCGCCTGGATCAGCAGGTCCAGGTCGTCGCCGATCTCCTCGTCGATCTCCTTCTTCGGCCCGCCCCCGACCGTCACGTCGTCCCGGTAGACGGCGGTCAGCTGGTCCTTGCAGTGCTGCACCACCCTGGCGATCTCCGCCTCGGTGACGAACGCGCCCTGCATGCGGATCGGCTTGCTGGCGCCCATCGGCAGGAAGAGCGCGTCGCCCTTGCCGATCAGCTTCTCCGCGCCGGGCTGGTCCAGGATGACCCGGGAGTCGGCCATCGCGGAGGTCGCGAAGGCCAGCCGGGACGGCACGTTGGCCTTGATCAGGCCGGTGACCACGTCCACCGAGGGCCGTTGGGTGGCGAGCACCAGGTGGATGCCGGCCGCGCGGGCCAGCTGGGTGATCCGGACCACCGAGTCCTCGACGTCGCGCGGCGCGACCATCATCAGGTCGGCCAGCTCGTCGACGATCACCAGCAGGTACGGGTACGGCGTCAGCTCGCGCTCGCTGCCGAGCGGCGGGGTGACCTTGCCGGCCCGCACCGCCGCGTTGAAGTCGTCCACGTGCCGGAAGCCGAACGCCGCGAGGTCGTCGTAGCGCATGTCCATCTCGCGCACCACCCACTGGAGGGCCTCGGCGGCCTTCTTGGGGTTGGTGATGATCGGCGTGATCAGGTGCGGGATGCCCTCGTACGCGGTCAGCTCTACCCGCTTGGGGTCGACCAGCACCATCCGCACCTCGTCCGGGGTGGCCCGGGCGAGGATCGAGGTGATCAGGCAGTTGATGCAGGAGGACTTGCCCGCGCCGGTCGCGCCGGCCACCAGGATGTGCGGCATCTTGGCGAGGTTGGCCATCACGGTGTGGCCCTCGACGTCCTTGCCCATGCCGACGACCATCGGGTGGGTGTCCTCGGCGGCCGTGCGCGAGCGCAGCAGGTCGCCGAGGTTGACCATCTCGCGGTCCCGGTTGGGGATCTCGATCCCGACCGCGGACTTTCCGGGGATCGGGCTGATGATCCGCACGTCCGGGCTGGCCACCGCGTACGCGATGTTCTTGGCGAGCGCGGTGATCCGCTCCACCTTGACGGCCGGGCCGAGCTCGACCTCGTAGCGGGTGACCGTCGGCCCCCGGGTGAAGCCGGTGACCTTGGCGTCCACCTTGAACTCGGCGAAGGTGCCGGTGAGCTGGGCGACCACCTCGTCGTTGAGGGCGCTGCGGGCCTTGGCCGGGCCGCCGCGCTCCAGCAGGTCGAGCGAGGGCAGGGCGTAGGTGACGCCCTCGCCGAACTGCAGCTGCTCCATCCGCACCGGCGCCGCGCCGTGCTCCTCGGGCGCGCCCGGGCCGCCGCTGCGGGCGGCGGGGACGGCGGCCTCCTCCGGCGGGGCGGTGCGGTCCTGCACCTGGTGCATCATGTCCGCCACCGCGGAGGAGGCGGGCACGCCGTAGACCAGGGCGCCGTCCAGGTCCGCGGCCGCGCCGGCGGCGAGGTCGCGGGTGGCGTACGGGTCCAGCGGCTCCTTGTCCAGGGAGATCCGCTCGACGTCCTCCGGCTCCTCGGCGGGCTTGCGCCGGCGGCGGCGCCGGCGGGCGGCCACCTCGTCCGAGGGGTCGTCACCGCCGGTGTCCACGGTGAACGGCAGCGCGTCGGGGTCGGCGTCCTCCGGCGGGTCGGTGGACAGCTCGCGCTCCGGCGCGCGCCCCCACCGCTCGTCCTCCGGCCCGGGCTCGACCACGCCCAGCCGTATGCCGATCCCCCGCACCCGCTCGCCGATCCGGTTGATCGGGGTGGCGGTGACCACCAGCAGGCCGAAGAAGGCCAGCAGCAGGAGCAGCGGCACGGCGAGCGCCGGCCCGGCGGCGGCCATCATCGGGGTGGACGCGGCCCAGCCGATGATTCCGCCGGCCGCCCTTATCCGGGAGGCGCCGCTGCCCATCATGGGCGCGCCGCAGCCGATGTGGACCAGGCCGAGGACGCCGACCAGCAGCGCGCTCAGCCCGATCATGATCCGTCCGTTGGCCTCCGGCAGCTCCGGGTGGCGCCAGAGCCTGATCGCCATCGCGGCCAGCAGGAACGGCACCAGCACGTCGAGCCGGCCGAACAGCCCGGACACCACGGCGGTGGCCCCCTCCCCCAGCCAGCCCTGCGGGCTGAACCAGGTGCCGGCCGCGGTCACCAGCGCGAGCGCGAACAGCAGCAGTCCCACGCCGTCCTTGCGGTGGTCCGGATGCAGGTTCTTGGCGCCGTCGCCGAAGCCCCGGAAGATCGCCGCGATCGGGCTGGCCAGGGCGTTGAGCGCGCCCATCAGCACCGATCTGGACGGCTTCGGCGGCGCGGGTGCGGCCGGCTTGGCCGCCGCCTTCTTCGCGGGAGCCGCCTTCCCGGCCGCCGCCTTCTTCGCGGGCGGCTTGCCCGGGGCCTTCGCCGCGGCCTTCCCGGACGCTCCCGGACTCGACTTGCGTGCTGCGTTCCCGGGCGTGCGAGTGGCCATGGGTCAGCAGCCTACCGGGGCCGACGACCACTGCACATGTGCCCGAGTCCGGGCGCCGGGACGTGTCGCAGACACACCGTCACCCTGACCGGGATTCACCCGGTCGCCGCACCGGACCACCCGGACGGGTGAACCCCGGCAGGGGATCAGGAACTGCCCGGACGCATCGCGTCCAGGGCCCGGCGCAGCCCGGCGAGCTTGCGCTCCAGGTGTGCCGCGGTGGCGGCCACCCCGGCGTCCTCGCCCCCGTCCAGCTGCTTGCCGAGCGCCTCCGCCTGCTCCTCGACCGCCGCCAGCCGCGCGGACAGCTCACCCAGCAGCGCCCCGCCGAGGGCCCGCTCGTCGCCGCCCTCCTCCAGCTGCAGGCGCAGCAGCGCGGCCTGCTCCTTCAGCTGGCAGTTCTTCGCGTACAGGTCGACGAAGACGGAGACCTTGGCGCGCAGCACCCACGGGTCGAAGGGCTTGGAGATGTAGTCCACCGCGCCGGCCGCGTAGCCGCGGAAGGTGTGGTGCGGGCCGTGGTTGATCGCGGTCAGGAAGATGATCGGGATGTCCCGGGTGCGCTCGCGGCGCTTGATGTGGGCGGCGGTCTCGAAGCCGTCCATCCCCGGCATCTGGACGTCCAGCAGGATCACCGCGAAGTCGTCGGTGAGCAGCGCCTTCAGCGCCTCCTCACCCGAGGCCGCACGGACCAGTGTCTGGTCCAGGGCCGAGAGGATCGCCTCCAGCGCCAGCAGGTTCTCCGGTCGGTCGTCGACCAGGAGGATCTTGGCCTTCTGCATCAGGGCTCGCCCTCCTGTCGCCTGCCTGCCGCCCGGTGCAGGCACCCGCGTACTGCCCACCGCTACCCCGGTCATGCTAGCCGCACCCCCTCGCCCGGCACATCGCCCCGTCGTGACCCGATCCGGGGCGGCGCGCAGCCAGTGCTCCGGCGCACGCTCAGCAGCGTGTCGCCATCCGGTCACTGTTCGCAACGATCGGTGACCCTACCCGGTTCCCGGGCCCGACCGCCAGCAAACCGGCCGACCGGCCGACGTGAACCCCGGGGCCCGGTCGGGGCTTCACGCCTCCCCCCGCGATCACGCGCGGTCCGCGTTCAGCCACTCGCGCATGACCGACAGCAGGTGGTCGGTCTCCACCGGCTTGGTGATGTGGTCGGTGGCACCCGCCTGCAGCGACTTCTCCCGGTCGCCCTTCATCGCCTTGGCGGTCAGCGCGATGATCGGCAGGCCCGCGAACTGGGGCATCCGGCGGATCGCCTCGGTGGTCGCGTAGCCGTCCATCTCCGGCATCATGATGTCCATCAGGACCAGCGCCACGTTCTCGTGCTGCTCCAGCATCTCGATGCCCTCGCGGCCGTTCTCGGCGTACAGGACGGTCAGGCCGTGCTGCTCCAGCACGCTGGTGAGCGCGAACACGTTGCGGACGTCGTCGTCCACGATCAGCACCTGCTGGCCGTCGAAGCGCCGGTCGCCGTTGACCGGGCGGGGCTGGAGGGGCTCCACCGTCCGCGGTCCGGCGGCGCTCTCCAGGGCGGCGCTGCGCCGGCGCTCCACCGCGCCGCGGCGGCGCTCCTCGGCCAGCTCGCGGACCTCCTGGGCCCAGTGGTCGGCCGGGTTCTCGCCGACCGGCACCGGCAGGCCCACCGGGGTCACCCCGACCGAGGCGCGCGGCGTCAGGCCGGCCGGCACGGTCGAGCGGGGGTCGCCGACGGCCTCCGGGGCCTCGGTGCGCAGCGGCAGGTAGAGCGTGAAGGTCGAGCCCTTGCCCAGTTCGCTCTCGGCGTGGATCTCGCCGCCGAGCAGCCGGGCGATCTCGCGGCTGATGGACAGGCCGAGGCCGGTGCCGCCGTACTTGCGGCTGGTGGTGCCGTCGGCCTGCTTGAACGCCTCGAAGATCTCGCGCAGCTTGTTCCCGGGGATTCCGATGCCGGTGTCGGAGACCGCGAAGGCGATCAGCTCGTCGTCCGGGCCCTGGATCGAGCCGGACTCCAGCAGCCGCTCGCGCACGTCCTGCGGGACCTCCCGGCCGGCCGGGCGGATCGAGAAGTCGACGGCTCCGGCGTCGGTGAACTTCACCGCGTTGGAGATCAGGTTGCGCAGCACCTGCTGGAGCCGCTGCTCGTCGGTGTGCAGGGTGACCGGCAGGGCGGGCGAGACCCGGACGGCGAAGTCCAGGTTCTTGTCCAGCGCGACCGGCTGGAAGGTCGCCTCGACGTAGTCGACCAGCTGGACCAGCGCGATCCGGGCCGGGCGGACGTCCATCTTGCCGGCCTCGACCTTGGACAGGTCGAGGATGTCGTTGATCAGCTGGAGCAGGTCGGAGCCGGCGCCGTGGATGGTGTCGGCGAACTCGACCTGCTTCGGCGAGAGGTTGCCCTCGTTGTTGTCGGAGAGCAGCTTGGCCAGGATCAGCAGCGAGTTGAGCGGGGTGCGCAGCTCGTGCGACATGTTGGCGAGGAACTCGCTCTTGTACCGGGAGGCCAGGGCGAGCTGCTCGGCGCGCTCCTCCAGGACCTGCCGGGCCTCTTCGATCTCGCCGTTCTTGATCTCGATGTCGCGGTTCTGCTGGGCGAGTTGCTCGGCCTTCTCCTGCAACTCCTCGTTGGTGCGCTCCAGTTCCTCCTGGCGGGCCTCCAACTCGGCGGACCGCATCGAGAGTTCGGCGGTGAGGCGCTGGGACTCCAGCAGCAGGCCCTCGGTCTTGGTGTTGACGCTGATGGTGTTGACCGTGACGCCGATGAGGTCCGCGATCTGGTTCAGGAAGTCCAGCGCGACGGTGGTGAAGGAGCTGAAGGTGGCCAGTTCGATCACGCCCAGCAGCCGGCCCTCGAACAGCACCGGCAGCACCACGATGTGGGCCGGGGAGGCCTCGCCGAGCCCGGAGGCGATCTTCAGGTACCCGGGCGGCGCCTCCTTGAGGATGATCGCCCGCTTCTCCACCGCGGCCTGGCCGATCAGCGACTCGCCGGGGCGGAAGGTGGTCGGCATCGCCCGCCGCTGGTAGCCGTAGCTGCCGATCAGGCGCAGCACGGTGTCGTTCTCGTCGTCGTCCTCGGTGATCAGCTCGGCGGTGCGGCCGGCCGGCTGGGCGAGGAAGAAGGCTCCGTGCTGGGCGGAGACCACCGGGGTCAGCTCGGTCATGATCAGCGAGGCGACCGCCTCCAGGTCCCGGCGGCCCTGGAGCAGGCCGGAGATCCGGGCCAGGTTGGTCTTGAGCCAGTCCTGCTCCTGGTTGGTGCGGGTGGTCTCGCGCAGGTTGGCGATCATCTGGTTGATGTTGTCCTTGAGCTCGTCGAGCTCGCCCGCGGCGTCCACGTCGATCCGCAGGCTCAGGTCGCCCCTGGTGACCGCGGTGGCGACCTGGGCGATCGCGCGCACCTGCCGGGTCAGGTTGTTGGCCAGCTCGTTCACCGACTCGGTGAGGTCCTGCCAGGTGCCGTCCACGCCGGGCACCCGGGCCTGGCCGCCGAGCCGCCCGTCGGTGCCCACCTCGCGGGCCACCCGGGTCACCTCGTCGGCGAAGGCCGACAGCTGGTCGACCATGGTGTTGATGTTGGTCTTGAGCTGGAGGATCTCGCCGCGCGCGTCGACGTCGATCTTCTGCGAGAGGTCGCCGCGGGCCACCGCGGTGATCACCAGCGCGATGTTCCGCACCTGGCCGGTGAGGTTGTTGGCCATCTGGTTGACGTTGTCGGTCAGGTCCTTCCAGATGCCGGCCACGCCCGGCACGCTGGCCTGGCCGCCCAGGGTGCCGTCGGTACCGACCTCGCGGGCCACCCGGGTGACCTCCACCGCGAAGGAGGACAGCTGGTCGACCATGGTGTTGAGGGTCGCGGCGAGCGCCGCCACCTCGCCCTGGGCGTCGATGGCGATCTTCTTGGAGAGGTCGCCGCGGGCCACCGCACCGGCGACCTCGGCGATGTTGCGCACCTGTCCGGTCAGGTTCGACGCCATGAAGTTGACGTTGTCGGTCAGGTCCTTCCAGATGCCCGACACCCCTCGCACCCGGGCCTGACCGCCCAGGATGCCCTCGGTGCCCACCTCGCGGGCCACCCGGGTCACCTCGTCGGCGAACGCCGACAGCTGGTCCACCATCGTGTTGACGGTCGTCACCAGCTCCAGGATCTCGCCCCGGGCGTCGACGGTGATCTTCTTGGAGACGTCGCCGCGCGCGACCGCGGTGGTCACCTCGGCGATGTTCCGGACCTGGCTGGTCAGGTTGTTGGCCATCAGGTTGACGGAGTTGGTCAGGTCCTTCCAGATCCCGGCCACGCCGGGCACGCTGGCCTGGCCGCCGAGGATGCCCTCGGTGCCCACGTCCCGGGCGACCCGGGTCACCTCGTCCGCGAAGGCGCCCAGCTGGTCCACCATCGTGTTGATGGTGTTCTTCAGCTCCAGGATCTCCCCGCGCGCGTCCACCTGGATCTTCTGCGACAGGTCGCCCTTGGCGACCGCGGTCGTCACCTGGGCGATGTTGCGCACCTGATCGGTGAGGTTGTTCGCCATGAAGTTGACGTTGTCGGTCAGGTCCCGCCAGACCCCGGCCGCCCAGGGCACCTGCGCCTGACCGCCGAGCCGCCCCTCGGTGCCCACCTGACGGGCCACCCGGGTCACCTGCTCGGCGAAGCCGGAGAGCTGGTCGACCATCGTGTTGATGGTGTTCTTCAGCTCCAGCATCTCGCCGCGCGCGTCCACCTCGATCTTCTGCGACAGGTCGCCCTTGGCGACCGCGGTCGTCACCTGGGCGATGTTGCGCACCTGGCCGGTCAGGTTGTTCGCCATGAAGTTCACCGAGTCGGTCAGGTCCCGCCAGACCCCGGCCACGCCCGGCACCTGGGCCTGCCCGCCGAGCCGGCCCTCCGTCCCCACGTCCCGGGCCACCGTGGTGACCTGGGCGGCGAACCCGTTCAGCTGGTCGACCATCGTGTTGACGGTGTTCTTCAGCTCCAGCATCTCGCCGGCCACCTCGACGGTGACCTTGCGGGACAGATCGCCCTTGGCCACCGCCGTGGTCACCTGGGCGATGTTGCGCACCTGGGCGGTCAGCCGGCCCGCCATGGTGTTGACCGAGTCCGCCAGGTCCTTCCAACTGCCGGACACGCTGCGGACCTTGGCCTGGCCGCCGAGCTTGCCCTCGGTACCGACCTCGCGGGCCACCCGGGTCACCTCGTCGGTGAACTCGGAGAGCTGGTCCACCAGCCCGTTGACGGTCCGCCCGATCTTCAGGTACTCGCCGCGCAGCGGGTGGCTCACCCCGTTGCTGTGCAGCGAGCGCAGCTCCATCTTCTGGTCCAGGTCGCCCTCGGCGATCGAGGTGAGCACCCGGCCCACCTCGGCCATCGGGCGGGCCAGGTCGTCGATCAGCGCGTTGCAGTTGTCGACCGCCGCCATCCAGGCGCCCTCGCCCGCGCCGGTCTCCAGCCGCTCGTTCAGCCGGCCCTCGCGGCCCACCGCGCGCCGGACCCTCGCCAGTTCACCGGTCAGGTGCTGGTTGCGCTCGGCGACCTCGTTGAACACCGCGGCGATCTCGGCCAGCGGCCCGTCCCCCGGGACGGTCAGCCGGCGGCGGAAGTTGCCGTCCCTCATCGCGGTCAGCGCCGACAGCAGCTTGCGCAGCTCGGCGGGCTCCGCGCCACGATTGTGGCCCGGCGCCCGTCGGCCGGCCGCGTTCCGCGGCACGGCCCCGGGGCGTCCACCGCGCGCAGTGGGCGGCGTCGTTCCGGTTGCGTCCTTGGTGGCCGAACTCAACGGGCCCCTCCCACATCGTGAACTGTCCGGTGACCGACCGTGCCGGTGCGGCACGCACCCGGGCACCGGCCCGGCTGGGCTGCGTGCCGACGGTCCGCGACGCGCCGGCACCCACACGACCGTACTGCTCGCACCGGCCGTCGCGGACCCCCCAGTCTGGCAGCACCGGCACCGGGTGCACGGCCGGTTGCGCTCGGTTCGTACCGCACCGTCCGAAACAGGTGGGCAGAATCACCCTCAGGTGCCTGTTTCGACTCCCCGTCCCCACGGGGAACCAAGCGGAAAGTAGGGTGGAGCGCTGCACCGGGCCACGACCCGACCCAGCGCCGCCGCTCACCCCGACGGCGCGCACGGGGATTCGGCGCCGCACCCCGGACAGCCAGGGCAAGAGCAGCAGAGGAGAAGTGGCAACGTGGTCACCGCGCGCGCAGCCGCCACCTTCGATCCCGACGGCCGGTCCGCGGCCGCCGCACGGGGGTTCGTCCGGGACGCGCTGCTCGGCTGGGGCCTGCCCGAGGTCGTCGACGACGCGGTCGTGCTGGTCAGCGAGCTCGTCACCAACGCCGTCGTGCACGCCGGCACCGCCGCGGAGGTCTGCTGCCTGCGCGAGGAGGAGAGCGTCCGGATCGAGGTCACCGACCACCACCCCGAGCGCGGCCTGCCCTCGCTCGGCGACGGTCCGGTCACCGGCTCCGACCGCTACGCCGACCCGGACGGCGAGGGCGGTCGCGGCCTGCTGATGTGCTCCGCCCTCTCGGAGCGGTGGGGCGTCGAGTACGCGGCCGGACGCAAGACCGTCTGGTTCCGCCTCGCGCTGCCCGTACACGTGTCCGGGACCCGCTACGCCGTTCCCGCGACCCCCGGCAGCGATCTGCCCAGCGGCCCCGGCCCGGTGCGCGTCGCCGTCGTCCAGCTCGACGAGGACGGCCGGGTGCTGGCCTGGAACCCGGACGCCGAGGCGCTCTTCCAGTACCCCGCCGCGACCGTCCTCGGCCGCCCCTGGGCCGACCTCGCGGTCTGGCCCAAGTCCCCCGCCCGCGGCCTCGGCCTGACCGACACCCTGCGGATGGCCCGCTGGGAGGGCGGCTACGGCATCCGACGCCAGGACGGCCAGGAGGTCGAGGTGTACGGCGTCCAGGTCCGGCTGCGCGACACCGAGGGCGTCCCCTCCACCCTCTGCCTGCTGGTCCTCGAACCCGACCGCGCGGTGCTGCGCTCCCCCGCCCGGGCCCTGCCCGGCGAGCGCCCCGACCCGGCCGGCCCCCGGCTCGACCTGCTGGCCGGCCCGGTCGCCACCGACGACCTCGACACCCTGCTCCAGCGCACCGTCGAACGCGCCCGCGACCTGCTCGACGGCGACGCCGCGTACCTGCTGCTCACCACCGACGACGAGGCCGAGTTCGAGGTCCGCGCCGCCACCGGCCTCACCTCCGGACACCGCAGGCACACCCGCTTCCCGGTCGGCACCGGCAACCGCTACGACTCCGCCCGGCTGCCCTCCGTCCACGAGGACCTCTCCGCCCGGCCCACCGGCCTGCCACTGCTCTCCGACAGCGGCATGCGCTCCCTGATCACCGTCCCGCTCAAGGTCGAGGGCCGGCTGATCGGTTCGCTGGGCATCGCCGCCGCCGTGCCCGGCCGCTACGACAACGAGGACGCGCTGCGCCTGCAGTTCGCCGCCGACCGGGTCGCCCTCGCCGTCGAGAGCACCCGGCTGACCGAGCTCGAACAGCTGCGCCGCGGCTCGCTCTCCTTCCTGGTCGAGGCCTCCGACCTGCTGGCCGGCACCCTCGAACACGAGCAGACCCTCGCGCTGATGGCCCAGATGGCCGTCCCCACCCTCGCCTCCTGGTGTGCCGTCTACACCACCGCCGACCGCTCCTCACCGGCCAGGCTCGCCTTCGTCCTGCACGAGGACGAGGACCGCATCGACCCGCTGCGCGACCTGCTCGACAAGACGCCCGTACCGGAGGCCGGCCCCGCCCACGGCGTCCGGTTCTGGACGGCCCTCGCCGAGTCCGCCGAGGCGGGCGGCCTCGCCGACGGCCCGGAGCTCGCCGGCCTGCTCGGCGAGACCGTCGTCCTCGCACTGACCGCCCGCAACCGCGTCATCGGCCTGCTGGTGCTCGGGGTCCCGGCCGGCGTCGGATTCCGCCAGGAGATCCTCGAACTCGCCGAGGACCTCTCCCGCCGGGCCGCCCTCGCCCTGGACAACTCCCGCCTCTACTCCGAGCGCACCGCCACCAGCCAGGCCCTCCAGCGCAGCCTGCTCCCGCCGGACCTGCCGGAGATCCCCGGCGTCGAGGTGGACGTCTACTACCAGGCGGCCGGCGAGGGCAACGAGGTCGGCGGCGACTTCTACGACCTGTTCACCATCCGCGAGGGCACCTACGGCTTCGCCATCGGCGACGTCTGCGGCACCGGCCCCGAGGCCGCCTCGGTCACCGGCCTGGCCCGGCACTCGCTGCGGCTCCTCGCCCGCGAGGGCCTGGACGCCCCGCAGGTGCTGCGCCGGCTCAACGCGGCCATCCTGGACGAGGGTTCGCGCAGCCGCTTCCTCACACTGCTCTACGGCGAGCTGACGCCCCGCCCGGACGGCAGCACCGAGCTCTCCCTGGTCTGCGCCGGCCACCCGCTGCCGCTGCGGCTGCGCACCGACGGCCAGGTCGACCGGGCCGCCACCCCGCAGCCGCTGCTCGGCGTCATGGACGACCTCGACCTCACCGCCGAGCACCTGGTGCTCGCCCCCGGCGAGGTCCTGCTCTGTGTCACCGACGGGGTCACCGAACGCCGCGAGGGCCGGCGGATGCTGGGCGACGACGGCCTCGCCGAGGTGCTCACCGGCTGTACCGGCCTGACCGCCGGGGCGGTCGCGGCGAGGGTGCAGCGTGCGGTCGAACGCTTCGCCCCGGAGCCGCCGTCCGACGACATGGCGATCCTGACCCTCCGGGTGCCCACCCAGCGCAAGACCTGAACGTCCGGCGGCCGGCGAGTGCCGGCGCGGCGTCGGTGCCGTGCCGGGCCGTGCTGACGCCGTGCCGGGCCGTGCTGACGCAGTCACAAATTGTTATATTCACAAGGGTACAAGCGAAACGGGGTCGGGTAGACCGATCTCACCGGAGATTCCCTCCGGCGGGGGCACGACCAGCGGCTCTCCGCTGGCCCACCACTTCCGATGGCCCCTCACTTCCGACCGCGGCCCGCGCACACTCACAACAGTGCGCCTTCGGCGCGGTCGCGCGCATCCACTCATCGAGACGACACCACAGCGTCACTGCGCCCTGCGCGCGCCCAGAGTGAAAGGAGCCTCCGGTGAGCAACGACGCTTCCGGGGCAACGAACGCCCGCTCCACCGGAGCCGACGCGGGTAGCCTCGGCTACCTCGCGCTCGGTCTCACACTGCTCGCCTACGGCCTGCTCTCCACCGGCATCCTGCACGGAGCCGGAGCCGGGAACGCGGCCCACCTCGCCCATATCCTCGGCGGCGTCACCCTCTTCATCGCGGGCCTCTGGCAACTCCGCGGCGGCGAGGGCTTCACCGGAACCGCCTTCACCACCCTCGGCGCCTTCTGGGCGACCTGGTCAACGGCCGCTGGGGCGGGCAAGAACGCCGCCGGACTCTTCCTGCTGCTGTGGGCCCTGCTCGCCCTCACCCTCACCGCCGCGAGCTGGGGTTCGGGCCTGCTCGGCCGCGCCGTCTACGGCCTGCTGACGGTCTCCCTGCTGCTCTCCGCCATCGCCACCTTCGGCGGCTACGGCGGCCTGGCCAAGGTCGCCGGCTGGATCGCGGCCGTCTCCGGGCTCGCCGCCTGGTACTGGGCCACCTCCGCACTGAGCAACGGCTCCTGGGGAAAGATCGCCCTGCCGGTCAAGTAGCCGACCGGGAACGACCTCGGTCAGCCCACCTGCTCCAACTGCTCCTCGGCGGTGCCGCGGGGGGAGACACCCCTCCCCCCGGAGGAACCATCCCCCCCGCCTTCCTCCCCCTCCCCCCCCCCCCCCACCAGAAACAAACCCACCCCCCCCCCCCCGCCCCCCCCCCCCAAA